>JAYUXI010000216.1:0-4483 GCA_043753085.1 Myxococcales bacterium
CCGAGCCCGATGAGGCCGGCGGTGCGGAGCGTGGCCGCCAGCACGTCGAGCCCGGCTTGCCGCACGAACAGGCGGCGGCCGTTCAGGCTGCCGACCAGCGGGGCGTACACGGCGTACAAGGCAAGCACGCACGCCATCGCCAGCAGCCCCGGCACGATGTGCGGCGAGCCCTGGAACCAGGCGATGCCGGGCGCGGCCACGCCGAACAGCACGAGCAGCGCGACGGCGATCACGAAGTGGAGGCGCAGGATCCGGCGCAGCACCGGTATGCCCTGCTCGTGCGCTGCGGCCACGGTGCGGCTGGCGCCCTGAATCGAGGCCGACACGGTGACGTTGTTCAGGATGTTGGACGGCGCCAGGATGCGCGAAAAAGCGCCGTACTCGCCGAGGCCGAGCACCGCCACGAGCACGGGCTGCTGCACGAGGCCGGTGAGGATGAAGAAGATCTTGGCGCCGAGAATGGCCAGACCGCCCTTGCCCGCGGAGGTGCCCGTCGGGGCCGCCGGCGGAGCGTGGACGTCGGTGGTGGTGGGCGAGCCGTAGCCGGCGGGAACTTGGTCGTTCATGGAGTGAGGGTGGGCAGCAGCGCCACGGGTGGGATCGGCACGATCACGTCGCCGCTTGCACGGAGCTCGCAGGATTCGCTGGCGCGTTCGTACTTGTGGACGGCGTAGCCAACCTGCAGCTTGCGACGGTCGCCGACGTAGAGGGTGCGGCCCTTCCAGGCCAGGCCTTGTAGGTCGTAGCCGGGGGTGACCAGGATCCGGCGCGCGAGCACGGCGCCCACTGGCGCATCGAACGATGCCGACGTGGGCGCGCGGAAGGTAATCAGCTCGGTGGGGTTCACGTTCTGCTCCGGTCCGAACACGATCGCGGCGCCGCATTCGTCTTGCACGGCCACCTGCGCCAGCGAGCCGCCGAGATCGCGTTCGGTGGCGATCAGCCGCGAGACGTTGCGCGCCGGATCGTACAGCTCGATGCCGGCGTTCGGCTCGTCGGCCACGCCGACGTTGCCGGCCATGCTCAGCAGGAAGAGATCGTGGACGATCTGGATCTGGCCGAACGGGTTCCAGCCAGCGAGCTCGAAGGTGTCGTCGGCCGCGCGCGTCGTGGTGTCGAAGCGGACCAGGAGACCCGGCGCCTTTGGTGGAACCAGCCGCGGATCGCGGCTCTTGTCGTCGAGCCGACCGAGCGACACGAAAACCTTCGAGACGCCGGCGACGGTCGCGGCGACTGCGCTCGACGCGTTGGGCCTGCCGTCGTCGTCGTAGCCGGAGAGCGGGAAATCGAGCACGCCCGGATCGCCGTCTTGCGCCCCGGCCGGCAGCATCCGCACGAGGGGCTGGTTGTAGAACGGAATCCACAGCGCGCCGTCCGGTGCGCACGCCACGTCTTGCGGGTTCCACCCTTTTTGCGAGGGGCTGACCAGCAGCTTCGCTTGCGGCACGCCGCACGCGCCGTCCAGCGGGAACACCACGCCGTCTTGCCGGTTGAGGTAAAACGCACGTCCCGCGGAAACACGGAGCGCCAGATCGGCGCCGAACTCGATGTTGGCGAGCTGCAACGTCGCGTCGTTCGGTCCGAGCGCGCCGACCGTCGTGGTCTTCTGGAAGTCCGACAGCGCGGCCAGCACCGCGTGCTCCTTGCAGCCGGCGTCGGCCGGGGGCGCGGCGGCGGGCTCGCCGCAACCAAGCACCACCGTGACTGCCAGAAAGGTCGCGCGCCGCATGGGCGCGGATCCTTACTCCATCTTGTCGCGGCCTTCGAGTCTGCCATCCGGGCTACGGCCGATGCGCTTCATCCGCTCGGCCACGTCCCCGCCCGGATCCGGGGGTGGCGTGTCGTCGTTGATCTGCACGGTGCAAAAGCCGGGCGCGGTCTCGTCGATGCGGATGCCGAGCACGCGCGCTGGCTCTTCCGGAACCCGCACCGCCTCGAAGACGGCCTTGGCGGGCTGGACGCTGGCGTGGCCGTCCTTCACGCGTGCGGCCACGTAGGCGCCGAGGCTCACGGCCGTCGCTTCGCCCTCCACCAGGACAGAGGTGGCAAAGCGCGCCCGCACGAGAAAGCCGCGCGGCAGCACCAGCGCGAACGCGCGCTCGGTTCCGGCGAGCAGCTCGCCTGCCGCCAGATGATCGACGGGCTTCGGCGGCTCTGCGGCGGCGGCGGATGCTGGCACCGGCGGATCCGCCGCGCGTTCCTGGCACGCACCGAGAGTCGCCAGCAGTAAGATGCAGAATGCACGTTTCATGTCACTCCACGATCGCCGCGAACGAGTCCATGCGGGTCGGCGTCGACAAGGTCGAGATCGACTTGGTCTGGATGTTGGTCTGCGCGCCTTTCACGGTGTTTTGCCCGCCCGTCGCGGCGCCGGCCCGCGGGATGACCAGCTGGTAGGTGCCTGGCGAGAAGACCGCCGTCCCGCCATTGGGACCCCCATATTCGGGCAAGGTGATGCTGCCGCACGCCGGCAGCTGCCGGATCGACACGCCCGGGATCAGATCGCCGCCCGCGTCCTGGCGCTGGTCGAGTCCGGTGCCGTCGTCGCGGGTGAGCTTGGCCACGCCGCCAGTACTGAGCGCACTCGTCGACTTGGGCACGATGAAGTCCATGCCCCACAGCGACGCGAGGCCGTTGCGGCACACGCTGCCGGACGCCGTGGCCGGCGCGTAGGTGGCGAAATAGAACGTGCGGTCGAAGATGGTCATCGGCCCGCTGACGCGCTCGCCCAGCAAGAGCGGCTGATACCAGTTGAGCGCGGTGCACACCGAATACCCGATCGGACAGTTGCTGGTGGTCTCGGTGAGGGCATAGACGAAGTTGTCGGTGCCGGAGGGTGCGGTGAACGACTCCTGCTCGCCGGTGGCGATGCCGACCATGAGCTCGCCGCGGTCGGTGGCGGCGGCCACCGGCGTGACGAGGATCGGCTGGCCGATGTCGGCCGCGGTGGCCGGCGCCCGCGGCGTGGCCGCGTTGGTGCTCTGCGTGTCGAAGAACAGCGAGCCGGTCCAGTCTTGCGGGTTGGTCGCGGTCAGGTCGAAGCGCCACACCGTGCCGTCGGCGTCGCCCGCGATCACCTTCTGGCCGATGGTGCCGATGCCGCCGGGATACACGACGGGCGTACCCGACATCGGCGAGTCGAGCGGCGTGTCGTTGAAGCGCGATCCGCCTGCGCCCGTGACGAGCGCCTGCGGCACGTCGGCGCGGCGGCCGAAGACGCGGACGACCTCGCCGGTGTCCAGGCGAACCACCACCAGCGTGCGCCCGGCCACCGCGTCGTTGCAGGTCGTGGACCAGCGCCGCACGTTCGGGCGTGCGGCGTACGCGGTGGGCGACATGTTGGCGGGGGCGCCGCCGGTGCGCGTGAAGGTGTTGATGGCGCGCGGACAGCTGCCGCTCTGCACGCTGCCTTCGTCGATTCCGCCCGGCAGAATGGCCACGGCAATCTCGCGCGGCGTCTGGTCGGAGCTGCCCGGCGCCACGAAGAACAAGGTGGTGATGGCCGGCTTGGCGGTGCGCTTGCCGAACAGCGAGTAACGCCGCACGCCGAAGCTGTCGGTGCCGACCAGGTTGCCGCTCTGCGTTGCGCCCGACGCTTCGGGCACGGTGGTGAGCTGCCACATCATGTGCGGCCCGGTCGGGGTGCCAGTGGTGCCGTCCAAATAGTTGCTCACCCACTGCCGATCGCTGAGGCCGGTGGTCGCGTCGTACTTGCCGGGCCCGGGGTTGGTCACGTCGAGCGCGTAGTAGCCGCGCACGCCGACGCCGAAGCCGGCCACCAGCGAGGTGCGCCACTTGGTGTTGTTGGTGGCCACCAGGTTGGTGAACGAGACGTCACCCTTGCCGCGATCGTAGATCACGTCTTTCACGGTGGGCGAACCGTCGAGCAGGATCTGGTTGCCGCGCGGCATGTTGGTGCGGAGCAGCGGTAGCACCGCGGGAGGAATGAACGACCACAGCTCCGAGAAGCGCTCGGCAGCGCCGACCGAGTTGGTCTTCAGCGCGTGCACCAGGCCGTCGGTGGTGGCCACGTACAAGAGCGGCGTGCGCGTTGCCTGCTGCGTGGCGAACACCTGGTAGGAGTCGTCGCGCAGTGGCTCGGTCGGGGGTCCCGAGTACGCCGGTTCGGCGCGGAAGATGGCGCCGAGTGGCTGGCAGTCGGAGCCGGGCGGGCAGCGCAGCTTGGCGAAGTCGTACGACACGTTCGTGCCGTTCACCGAGCCGGTCAGGCCGAGGCTGCTTTTCTGGGCGGTGGCGAAGCCGAGCACGGCTTTGCTGCAATCTCCGACGGAGAGCGGCGGAATGACGCTGTTGTCGCGGTCGACCGAGCGGCGACAATCCGTTGTGGTCACGCCGAGCATCGATGGGGTCAAGAACGAGCCGACCACCGAGTCGAGCTGCGACTGGTTGTAGAACCCCTCGGTGAAGGTGCGGCCGTACGCGGCGTCGAGGCTGGCGACGGCAGACGTGATGTCCCCGCGGC
>JAYUXI010000217.1:0-1725 GCA_043753085.1 Myxococcales bacterium
GTGGCGATTTACGCCACGCTCGGTTGGGTCGGCGTGTTCTACGGGTTCTTCCTGTCGACGGTGCTCTTGTGGCACGGCACGTTCACCATCAACTCGCTGGCGCACTGGCTGGGGCGGCCGCGTTTCGCCACCTCGGACGACAGCAAGAACAGCGCGTTGCTTGCGCTGGTGACCTTGGGCGAGGGCTGGCACAACAACCACCACTTCTACCAGCGCGCCGTGAACCAGGGCTTCTACTGGTGGGAGTTCGACATCACCTACTACATTCTCACCGTGCTCTCCTGGGCCGGCCTCGTGTGGGATCTGCACACGCCGCCGAAAGAGCTGCTGGCGCGTGCCCGCCGCCACGACGAAACCTTGCTGAGCTTCCAAGAGCGAGTGGCCGCAGCCAAGAAGCAGGTGCGCCCGCCCGCGCCTGCGCTGCCGACCATCCAGCCGCAAACGCTGCCCGCCGCGTAACCAATTACGCGGGTTTTCTCGTAAATTTAGCGATTTTTAGTCCAAAAAAGCGACCGCGAGAACTGGGCCCTGGCCCAAAGCGCGCTAGATAGACGGAGCCATGGACGCACTACTCGACGATCCGCCCCCGGCCGGCGGAGGCCCGCGCGGCGGGATCAACGACAACGGCATCTCGGACGCCAGCGCTTCGCCGCCAGTGGCCGCGCGGACGGAAAAAGAGCTGATCGCGGCGTCCCGCGAGTACCTGGCCGAGGACAAGCTGAAGAGCTGGTCGCTGTTTCTTACCACCTTGCTGGTGTTCTCGCTCCTGCTGGCGCTCACCGCCCGGGCCACCACCTGGCCGGTCAAACTCGCGGGCTCGGTCCTTGCCGGTCTCACGATCGTTCGGCTGTTCATCTTCTTCCACGACTACCTGCACAACGCGATCTTCCGCGGCTCCAACGTCGCCAAGGCGTTCTTCTGGGTCTTCGGGTTGTACGTCATGGCCACCAGCAAGGCCTGGCGCGAGTCGCACAACTACCATCACCAACACACCGCCAAGATCATCGGCTCGCACGTGGGCTCGTACGCGATGGTCAGCGTCGGCATCTGGAAGTCGATGAGCCCGGCGCAGCAGCGCATGTACAAGATTGTCCGGCACCCGCTCACCATCCTCGCGGGGTACGTCACCATCTTCATGTACGGCATGTGTCTCTCGCCCTTCTTGCGGGCGCCGAAGAAGCACTGGGACTCGGCCTTGGCGCTCGGCCTCAACCTCGCGGCCAGCGCGCTGATCCTCGCCACGGTGGGCTTCGAAGCCTGGTTCTTCGTATTCTTCCTGCCGCTCGCCGTCGCCATGGCCAGTGGCGCATACCTGTTCTACGCGCAGCACAACTTCCCGGACGTCACGGTGCAAGGCCGTCACGAGTGGACCTACGGAAAGGCCGCCCTCGAGTCCTCGAGCTACATGAAGACTGGCGCCATCATGAGCTGGTTCACCGGCAACATCGGCTACCACCACGTGCACCACCTGAACTCGATGATCCCGTTCTATCGCTTGCCCGAAGCGATGGCCGGCATCCCCGAGCTGCACGACCCCGGCACCACCTCGCTGTCGCCCAAGGCCATCGCCGCCTGCTTTCGTCTCAAGTTGTGGGATCCCGAGCGCGGCGAGATGGTCGGCTACCCCAAAGCCGACTGAAGACACTTGCCTGCCCTTCGCCCTTCGCCCTTCGCCCTTCGTCGAGCGATCCGCCCCAACCTCCCGAAATGCCACCTTCGTCTGCC
>JAYUXI010000218.1:0-4476 GCA_043753085.1 Myxococcales bacterium
GTACCCACCCGGACGCGCCCGCACCCACGCCTGCAGCAAGCCGTCGACTGCGATCGGCAGACGCTCGAGGCCATCGAGAAGCAGCACGTCGTGGGACTGCGCCAGGTGCTGTCCCAGGCGGCGCGCGCGCTCGTCGAACGCCGCCGCGGGAGGCATCGCACACCCGACCGACTCGGCGACGTGCACCAGGAACGTATCGAGGGTGCTGCCGGGTTGCGCCTCGACCCGCGCTACCGGCCCGAGGTGCGCGGCACACTCGGTCAGGAGCCGCGACTTGCCGACGCCAGGAGGCCCCAGCAACAAGACGGATGATCCGGCCTGTACGAAGTGTACGACGTGCCCGACCCGCGCGTCGGGATCGAGATACTCGTCGTCGGTGAGGGCCGGGCCCGGTGCCACGCAAAGCACTCTAACGCCGGTCTCGAGGCGCCGCCATGCGTACGCCGCGTGAGAAAGCCACGGCCCCAGAACACGAGAAAGCCCACGAGGACAGAAGTCGCTCGTGGGCTTGCCCGGTTGGTGCCGTTCAGTTTGCGGAGACGGCCTGCTCGGCCGGCTTCGGCTTGGGCATCTCTTCGAGCGCTGCGACCAGCACGTCGTCCATCTTGGCGCAGGCGATGAACTCGAGCTGATCTTTGATCTCCTGCGGCACCTCTTCGAGGTCGGGCACGTTGCGCTCGGGCAGGAGGACACGCTTGATGCCGGCGCGGTGAGCCGCCAGAACTTTTTCTTTGAGTCCGCCGATGGGTAGCACGCGCCCGCGCAGCGAAATCTCGCCGGTCATGGCCACGTCGTGGCGCACGCGGATGCCGGTGAGCATCGAGACGAGCGCGGTGAACATGGTGACGCCGGCGGAGGGGCCGTCCTTGGGCATGGCGCCCGCGGGGATGTGGATGTGGATGTCGCTCTTGTCGAGGAAGTCCTTCTGGATGCCGTACTTTTCGGCGTTCGTGCGCACGTACGAAAGAGCGGCTTGCGCGCTCTCCTTCATCACGTCGCCGAGCTGGCCGGTGAGTGTGAGCTTACCCGAGCCGTACATGCGCGTGGCTTCGATGAAGAGGATCTCGCCGCCGACGCTGGTCCAGGCGAGGCCAGTGCAAACGCCCGCTTCGCTGGTGCGCTCTGCAACGTCGCTGGTGAAGCGGCCGGCGCCGAGAAGCTCGCGGAGCTGCTCTTCGGTCTCGATCACGCGCGGCGTGGTGTCGCCTTCGGCGATCTTCACCGCCACGCCACGGATGACGCTGGCGATTTGCCGCTCGAGGGTACGAACGCCGGCTTCCCGCGTGTACGAGTCGATGATGATCTCGGCGGCGGCGTCGGTGATCTTGAGCATCTCCTCGGTGATGCCGTGTTCCTCGATCTGCTTGGGGATCAAGTGCTGGCGGGCGATGGCGAGCTTCTCGCGGCGGGTGTAGCCGGGGATCTCGAGCACCTCCATGCGATCGCGGAGCGGCGGCGGGATCGGGTCGATCTGGTTGGCCGTGGCGACGAACATGACGTTCGAGAGATCGTACGCGATCTCCAGGTAGTGGTCGGCGAACGTGTTGTTCTGCTCGGGGTCGAGCACCTCGAGCAGGGCCGCCGCAGGATCGCCGCGGAAGTCGTGGCCGATCTTGTCGATCTCGTCCATCATGAAGATGGGGTTGATGGTGCCGGCTTTTTTCATGCCTTGGATGATCTGGCCCGGCAGCGCACCGACGTACGTACGACGGTGACCGCGGATGGCGGCTTCGTCGTGCACGCCGCCGAGCGAGATGCGGTGGAACTTGCGACCGACCGCGCGCGCGATGCTGCGACCGAGCGAGGTCTTGCCGACGCCGGGCGGCCCGAGCAGGCAGAGGATCGGACCCTTTTTGTCCTTCTTCAGCTTGCGCACGGCGAGGTATTCGAGGATGCGCTTTTTGACCTTCTCGAGGCCGTAATGGTCCTCGTCGAGAACCTTGCGGACTTGCGAGATGTCGAGGTTGTCTGGCGTCTGCAGGTGCCAGGGCAGGTCCAGGATCCAGTCGAGGTAGGTGCGGACGACCGTGTATTCTGCACTCCCGACCTGCATGTTGCGCAAGCGCTTGAGCTGCTTTTTCGAGACCTGCTCGGCGTCGTTGGGCAAGTTCGCCTTGGTGATGCGCTCTTCGAGGCCGTCGAGATCGCCTTGATCGCCGTCGTCCTCGCCGAGCTCCTCTTTGATCGCCTTGAGCTGCTGGCGCAGCACGTACTCGCGCTGGTTTTTGCCCATCTCTTCTTTGATCTGGCTGTTGATGCGCTCGCGCATCTTCAGGATCTCGAGCTGGCGGGTGAGCAGCTTCAGCACACGACGGATGCGTTCCTTGACGTCGGTGATCTCGAGCAGCTGCGCCTTTTCGTCGACCGGGCCGTCCAGGTTCGCGGTGACGAGGTCGGCCAACGCTCCGGGAGATTGAATGCTGTCGATCAGCGAGCCCGCTTCTGGCGGAAGCGAGGGCATCAGCTGCACGACCTGCTTGGCGATGTCGCGAAGAGACATGCTGAGCGCTTCGGCTTCGTCGTCGAGGCCGGTCTCTTCGAGCTTGATGATCTTGGCCTTGAGGTACGGCGACGTCGACGTGACGTCGGCCAGGCGGATGCGCGAGAGCCCCTGCAGGATCAGCGAGTAGTTGCCCGAGCTGTGTTTGAGCGCCTTGAGCACGCGTGCCGCGCAACCAACCGGATGCAGATCGTCTGCACCCGGATCGTCGGTGGCGGGATCGCGCTGCGCGAAGATTGCGATCACCGGCGAGTCGAAGCTGTCGACGTCTTCGACGAGAGCCACCGACTTCTCTCTGCCGACGTCGAATGGGGCTACGTTGCCTGGGAAGAGTACTGCGTTGCGAATGGGGAGGACGGCCAGCTCATCGCCAAACGTGAGCTCCGTGTCCTCGGGACCCTTGGTCTTCTTGTCCGACATCTTGGCAGTGGACGGTACCGACTCCCGCGGGGAAGTGGCACCCTTAATCGCCGAAAATGTTGCGGGCGCAACGCGCAACGCGCGACGCGGGACACGGGTGACGGGCCCGTCAGAGGTTGCCGTCGAGCTCGAGGAACGCCAGCCCGGTGGGAACCTTCGGATAAAAAAAGGTGCTCTTTTGTGGCATGACCTCGCCGGCCGACGCCACCGCGCGAACGTCGGCGGCCGGAGTCGAGTTCAGCAGGAAGGCCAACTGCGCGCCGTCTTGTCGCGCTGCCACCTGCTCGATGGCTTTGCCTGCATCTTGCACGTAGCGGATGTTGGTCTTTGCCGCCTGCGCCTCGCGCGAGATCCCGAGCACCTGCTCGAGGATCACGTCGTGCAAGAGGATCACGTCGAGCGCGCGCAGCGCCGGCGCACGTTCGCCAGGCAGCGCGCCCAGGTCGATGTCCTGGCGCAGGGAGGCCAGAAAGCTGGTTCCGCTCTGCGTGCGAATGGCGAAGGTCGGCGTCTTCGCCTCCGCCAGCCTCTCGAGCAGCGACTCGGCCTCACCCGGCTCCTCGCCACGCGTGGCGGGCACGAAGTGCACCTCTTCCACGTCGAAATACCCGGCAAGCTTGCTGCAGAAGCTGGCTTCGTCGAACGCCGGCAAGGAGTGGACGATGCGGTGCGTGGGCAGCACGAGCAGCTCCGGATCGTTCTCGTCGACCAAGAAAAATAGGCCGTGGCGGCTCGCTGCCGCTTCGCCTTCCGCGCGCTCGGTGGCGTAGCGCAGCGCGGTCTCGTAGCGGTGGTGGCCGTCGGCGATGAGCAGCTGCGCGCTTTCGAGCGACGCGGTGACCTGGGCAAGCACGGCGGCATCGGTCACCCGGCAGAATCGATGCGCGATGCCGTCTGGGGTCTCGAACTCGGCGAGAAGCTCCTCCGCGGCGGCGAGCTGCGCCAGCTCTTGCTGACCGCGAAACAGCAGAAAGCCCGGCGAGAGAGCGGTGCGGGTGGCTTCCAGAAGCTTGCGCCGATCTTCTTTCGGGCCACTGAGCGTGCGCTCGTGCGGGAGAATGACGCGCTGTTCGTAGGGCTCGAGGCGCACCGCGGCGAAGAAACCGCGGCGTGCGCGGCTCTTGCCGTCCACGGGGCTCGCGAAGCGCTGCTCGTAGGTGAAGAATGCGGGTCGCTCGTCGCGGACGAGGATCCCCTCCGCCGTCCAGGTGGCCAGCAGCCTTGCGGCATTCGCATACTTGGCGTCGCCCTCGCCTTCGGGCAAATCGAGCGCCACCACGTTGTGCGGATCGCGCGCGGCGAGGGTTTGGCGCAGTGCGGCGTCGATCACGTCGTACGGCGGAGCGATCTGCGCGCCCAGGTTCTGCGCGCTGGAAGTGGCAAAACGGAGCGGACGGAAGGGGAGAACGGCTGCCATGGCGGCATGCAAGGTAGGTCGCCCTTGGCAAACGCGAAGCGAAATCTGTACGCTCGGCCCGTGAGCGACGAGAAGCCCATCGGCGTACGGGTCCAGCGGCCCTACGCGACGCGCGAGGAGTACCTCGACGCAGAAGCCG
>JAYUXI010000219.1:0-4472 GCA_043753085.1 Myxococcales bacterium
AGCGTGTATTCCGTCGTGCTCTCGCGCTCCACGTCGAAGTGCAAGATCTCGATCGGCTACAACCCATGGTGCAGCACGCCGCGCTTGCACAACATCGCCAAGATTTGCGAGCGCTACGGCGGCGGCGGTCACCCGGTGGTGGGCGCAATTTCCACGCTCGCCAGCGAGCTGGAGAAGGCCCTGAAGATCGCACTTTCGATCGTCGAAGAGCTGTCGGGCCCGCCGCCCGCCTGAGGGCGAACGCTCAGCGCAGGCAGCCCACTTCGGTCCGGGCCAGGCCACCAGGATTGTCCTGTTCGAACACCCCGGCCGGCAACGGCGGGTTCCACGCCACGTCGTCGTAGCGAAGCAGCAGGTCCGACTTGCTGGCTGGCACCTCCACGTGAATGTCGCGCGGTAGCTCGGCGTGACACACCGGACCGCTGACGGGCAGGGCGTCGGCGATCTCGCCGGGCAGATCCGGATCCGACTGCGGCGTGGACATCTTCGTGGGCGAGTGGCCCTCGAGCGTGGCGCGGTAGAGGACGCCGTCGTACTGGCGCACGCTCACGCCGAGCAGACGCACGCGCTGCTGCGCATACGGCTTGTCGCGATCGTCGGGGTGGACGTCGAGCAGAATTTCCTCGCTCGATTCGCGGCTTCCAGAAAGCCCCACCACGTACCTGCCGCTGCGCCACGCGATGGTGCCCGACGTGTGGCGGAGCACCGGGGCGTCGCCGCGCAGCAGCGACACCAGCGCGTGCCCGGGAATCGGTACCTGCGTGAGTCGGGCGATGTTGCAGGGCGCGGCCGGGCCGACGTAGAAGCGCTTCTCGCGCAGGTCGGCGAGGGCGAAACTCTTGCCGTTCGAAGTCAGGTTGGCAAGCGCCAGCCCGAACGGGCTCATGGCGTCGAGCCGGAGGTTGGCCGGGGCGGTGGCGAACAGGAGCATGCCGACCCGCACCCGGCCTTGCTCGCCGAAGTGGTCGATTTTGGCCGACGCATGAATGCCGGTGCCGCAAGCCTGCGTTTCGTGCAAGCGCGAAAGCGCCGCGTCGGCCGTGGGAAACTGCGACGCCGGAGGAGCCGCGGCCGGGCACCCGAACAAGACAGCCGACGACATCAGCAACGGTAGCGAGCGCAAGGCAGACATGGTCGCGCATCTTACGGAATGCGTCTGGCGCAGTCGAGCACGCGCCGCACCGCCTGCGTCACGCCGAGCCCATCGAGCTCGTCCGCGGTCGCCCACCGTACCTCGGCGGCGTCGTCGCCGGCCCGCGCCGTACCCGTCCACGTCCCAACCAAGTGCTCGTGGATCTCGTAGTCACCGATCACCACCACCACGAGCGGCTCGGCCCGCTCGCCGACCAGGCCAGTTTCTTCGCGGAGCTCGCGCAATGCTGCATCCTGCACGGACTCGCCTGGCTCGACCCGCCCGCCGGGCAGCGACCACGTGCCGGCCGCAGGCGGCAAGCGGCGGCGCACCAGCAGCACTCGCCTCGCCGCGTCGAACACGACCGCTGCCGCCGCCAGGATCATCCACATGTGGTACACGGCGAGCGTGGGTGCAGGCAAACCGGACGAACAGCGCGGACGCGAACGAGTCGATGCGATCGCGCGGCGTCACAAGCTACTCGGCAGCACGGACGCGAAGGCGCTCACGGCGGCGGTGCGCGAGCTGTCGGCCCGCTACAACGACGAGCGCGAGGCACACGTGCGTACCGGCGACGATCCGTTGCTCGGCGCGCGGTTGCAGTTCTCGCTCGCTCGGGATCGACCCAAAAGCCGCGAGGCCGTGGCCGAGCTCGCCGATGCGGGCCTGCTGCCCCGAAGTGGGGCGCTGCGCGTGCTCGACGTAGGGGCCGGACTCGGCGCCACCACGCTCGGCCTGCTCGACGCGCTCGTCGCGGGTGGATTCACCGGTGCCGTGCGCGTCACGCTGGTCGAGCCCGAGGCCAAGGCGCTTGCGCTGGCGGCCGAGGTGGTGGCCGCGCTCGCACCGCTGCCAGTCACCGTCGCCACGTCGCACGCGACGCTCGACACGGCCGCCGAGCTTCGCGCCGGCTCGTACGACTTCGTGCTGTTCGGTCAGGTGTTGTCGGAGGACGCGCGCGATCTCGAGACGAGCGCGCGGACGGAGCGCCACGCCGATCTGCTCGACCGTGCCCTAGACCGGGTAAAGCCAGACGGCGCGCTGGTGGTGGTCGAGCCCGCGCTCCGTACGCGCACCCGTCACCTCCATCGCGTACACGATCGACTCATCGAGCGATTTCAGTCGCGCCGCGGTGACGTCGTGTTTGCGCCGTGTCCCCATCAGGGCGCGTGCGGGGCGCTGGTGCGCGACACCGACTGGTGCCACGAGGATCGCCGCATCGACCTGCCGGCGTGGCTCGTTCCGATCGCGCGCGGCGCGGGCCTGCGTTTTCAGGGCCTCACCTTTTCGTACCTGGTGCTGCGTCGCGACGGGCGCACCCTCGCACCGGCCAGCCGGATCATCTCCGAGCTCCGGCGCGTCAAGGGCAAGAGCGACTTCCAGCTTTGCACGGGACCGCTGGCCACGCCGCGCGTCGAATGCCTCGATCGCGACGCGAAGGGTTCCCTCGGCGAACGGTGGCGCACGCTCGCACGCGGCGATCTCGTCGACGTGTCCGCCGACGAGCTGGAGCGGGGACGCCTCGCGCCCGACTCCGGCTTCACCCGCGTGCACGCGATCGGGGGGCCGCGATGAGGCGTGGTCTCTATCCCCTGTGCGACGTCGACGCGCTGGCCGGGGTCGGTCTGGCGCCGCTCGCGTTCGCACGGGCGGTGCTGACTGCCGCGCCGCCGCTGCTGCAAGTCCGCGCCAAATCGTGGGGGCTGCCGCAGGTGCGGGCGCTGCTGGAACGGATCGCTCCCTTTGCGGGAACCACCACGCTGGTCGTGAACGATCATCTCGAGCTGGCTGACTTCGGCATGGTGCACGTCGGCCAAGACGACGCGCCGACGGCGCGGCTGGCGGGGGCTCGCTATGGCCGTTCCACTCACACGCGCCAGCAGCTGGTGCGCGCCTTGGCCGAGGCCCCCGCGTACGTGGCCTACGGGCCGGTCTTCGAGACCACCTCGAAGCGCGATCCGGACGCCACCGTCGGGCTGGCCAGTCTGGCCGATGCGTACGCGCTGGCGCGCGCCGCGGGGATCCCGCTTTGTGCCATCGGCGGTCTCGATGAGACTAAGCTCGCGCTCGTGGCTCCTTTTTGCGATCTGGTGGCGGTGATCGGAGCGCTCGTCCACGCGGACGCACGCGAGGTGGCGGAACGCGCCACGCGCTTCACGCGGATCCTGCAGGACGCCGGATGTTCCTGACCGCCTCGGCTCTCGCGCTGGTCGCCTTGGTCGTGGCTAACGTGTATCGTGCACGTAAATATCGAAGGGCGCAGAACGCGCTGCTCCTGCCCGCCACCCGTATGCCCGAGCAGGTGCCAAAGCCCCCCGCCGAAGAGCTGCGCGAAGCGTTCTCGGTCGGCCTCGGTGACGTCGTGTTGCTTCGTACCGGCGAAGAAGCATGGTTGACCGGGGTGCTCGTGTTCGACGAAGGCGTACAGACGCTGGCGCTGTTCGTGGGCCCCGACTCGGGTGGCTCGCGCTGGGTCCTGGCGTCGCGCTCCGCGTCCGGCGACGAACCCGAGCTGACCTGGCTCACGGAAGCGAGCGCGCTTCACGTCGGCGAAGGCGTGCACGTGATCGAGCACGAGGGCGAGAGGCTCGAGCGCGAACGCCGTCGCCCGCTCGCGGTTCGGCGGACCGGCTCGCTGGCGCCCGATGTCGGCGGCTCTGCCGTCGTGTCGGAGTACCGCGGTGAGCTGGGCGGCGCGGTGCTCGTCGTGAAGGGCGAACGCCGCACGCTCACTTTGAGCGGGCGGCGTCTGCACGGGGGCACCTACGAGATCCTGCCTGGATCCGCCGGCTCCGCACCCGACGCGTGAGCGCGTATCACGCGCGGCGCAGCGCGAACACCAACGACTCGACAACCAGCGGCGCCGCTGCGTTGCGGGTGAGCTTGGTGAGCGCTTCGCGCGCGAGTCCGTAGCGGATCGCGTGCCGCTCGGGAGCGGTCCCAGCGTCCACGGCCGCGCGCGCACCGCGGGCGAAATGCCGGGAGAGTGCACGCAAGTTCCGCTCGAGCACGTCCTTCTGACCCTTCACGGAGTCGGACAGCGCCATGACCGCAGCGGCGCCGGGCTCGCGTACGGCACCCTCGACGGCGTCCACGAAGGTCTGCTCGGCGTCCTGGCTTTCTTCGTCGCGCAGGGCCCACGCGCGCGCCATGCTGCCCTCGGCCAGTGCGGTCAGCTCGGCTGCTTCTGCAGCCGGGACGCCGCGCGCGACGAGGAGCTTCTCGAGTACGGTGTCGCCGAGCGGACCGAAGCGCACCGACAGCGTGCGCGATCGCAGAGTGGAAAGCACGCGTTCCGGGCGATCCGACACGAGCACGAAGTGCGTGCGTGGCAGGGGCT
>JAYUXI010000220.1:0-10772 GCA_043753085.1 Myxococcales bacterium
CCCGTCGACGCAGAAGGCCGCAAGGGCAAGCGCCCGATGCGCCTGCAAGTGTTCGAAAATCGCTTCATCGAGAAGTGGTTTGCGCAGGCCCACCCGATCACCCCGGGGCTCTGGTTCGGGCCATTGGTCGTCTACGGCCTGTATGCCGGCTTCACTCGCCTGGGCTGGATCACGCTGCCGCTGTTCGTGGCGGGCGCCCTGTTCATCAGTTTGGTCGAATACTGCCTGCACCGCTGGGTGTTTCACTTCACCGCACACGACCAGAAAGAGCGGTTGCGGCTGTTTCTCCTGCACGGCTACCACCACGACTTCCCAAACGATCCGATGCGCTTGGTCCTCCCGCCGATCGCCATTTGGCCTGTCGCCGCGGCGTTTCTCGTCACCTATCACTTCGCGTTCGGCGCGTACTTTTGGCCCATGGTGGCGGGCTCCGCCACCGGGTACATCGCCTACGATTGGGTGCACTACTACACCCATCACTTCACCCCGACTTCCCGCGCGGGCAAGTTCATCAAGCGCTACCACATGCTGCACCACCACGATTCGCCGGGGCAGCGCTACGGCATCACCTCGCCGCTGTGGGATCTTGCCTTCGGGACCTACCTGTCCACCCGCAAGATGGCGCGCCGCGGACCTGCTGCCGAACACTGAGCACGGCGCGCGTCTCGGCGCCGTGCTGAGCGCGCTGCGGCCGTGCAACCTGCTCGCCGACATCGGCACCGACCACGGCTACGTGCCGATCGCCGCCGTGCAACGTGCCCTTGCGAACCGCGCCATCGCCGCCGACCTGCGCGCGGCGCCGCTTGCCGTAGCGCGCCGTCACGTCGTCCGTGCGGGCGTCGAGGATCGCGTCCGTCTCGTCCAGAGCGACGGGCTGCGCGAGCTGGTGCACGAGCCAATCGACGAGCTCGTGCTGGCCGGCATGAGCGGCACTCTCGTGGCGCGCATCTGCGGCGCCGCGCCGCTGCCGTCGGTGCAGCGCATCGTGGCGCAACCCAACAGCGGCCTCCGCGCCCTGCGCGCCTGGGCGCACGCGAGCGGCTGGCACCTGCATGACGAGCAAATCGTCGAAGAAGGCGGCCGCTTCTTCACGGTGTGTGGATTCGGTCGCAGCGATCAGGGCGCCTACGACCTGCCGGGCTGGAGCATCGACGACCTGCACCGCGTCGGGCCGCTGCTGCTCAGATCCTGCGATCCGGTGGCGCAGCGCTACTATCGAATGCAGGATGCACGCATGCGCTCGTTGCCGGCGGCCGCCGTGGCAGAGCCGGCTTGGGCTGCTGCTTGCGCCTGGCGACCTTCGACCTGAACACGTTCGCCGCAAGCGTCCACGCGCGCGACGCAGTGGGTGTATACTCTCCTCGAATGACGCCGCTGCGGCTCTTGATCCACGACCGCACCTGCAGCGGTCGCGGCGTGCTGCCCGGCCTGAGCGATGCGTGGCGGGCCGGTGGCACTCTCTACCGCGGGCTCGGCCGGCTTGACGGCGTGCTGGGCGTGGCCAGCTGGAACGAGG
Source organism: Myxococcales bacterium (assembly GCA_043753085.1). Taxonomy (GTDB): domain Bacteria; phylum Myxococcota_A; class Polyangia; order Polyangiales; family Polyangiaceae; genus JAYUXI01. The sequence continues at coordinate 1,517 of JAYUXI010000220.1, forward strand.
CTTTCGACTGGCTGGTGTACAGCGCGGAGCGCGCGCAGAGGCCGGTCGGAGAAGTTCAATTTTGGGGCCATGGCCGCCGCGGCCGCGCCCTGGTCGCGAGCGAATCGCTCGACGTGCGCTCGCTCGAAGCGGGCTCTCCGCACGCTGCGCGGATGGCGGCGCTGCGGCGTGTGCTCGTGCCGCGCAGCACGCTCTGGTTTCGTACCTGCGAGACGCTCGGCGGCGCCGCAGGGCAAAGATTCGCGCAGGAGTTCTCGGCGTTCTTGGGCGCGCGCGTGGCCGGCCACACCCACGTGATTGGCTTCTGGCAAAGCGGCTTGCGCACGCTGTCGCCGGGTGCATTGCCGCAGTGGGCACCCACGGAGGGCGTGGGAGCTGCAGGCGAGCTGGCGCCGGCGTTGGGCTCTTCGCCGCGGCTGCCGCGCACGATTCATTGCCTGCAAGGGCGCATACCTCCCGGATTCTAACCGCCGACGGCGACGTAGTGGTGAACGAGATCGACGACTGCCCGATCGTCCAGCTGGGTGCTCGCGGCGTCGGGTGTGCTAGGTTACTGCGCATGTCCGGGCTCCCCTGTTCCGAATCCGTGGCCAGCCAAGCCCTGCTTGCCGCGGCGCTTGGAGGCCTGCTCTGTCTCACCGCGGCGTGCGCCGGCGGAGACCCACCGAACCCGGGCGTCAACCTCGACGCGTACAGCGGGGGCAGCGTGCCGGGCGCATACATCGAGTGCAAAGAGGGCCAGGTCGCCAACCCCACCGTCACCGAAACCAAGCAAGTCGTCGACATGACGGAAGAAGCGTTCACCGCCGAGTGCGACGCGCGCGCCGGCGTGGTCGAGGTCGAGCCACACTGCGGCGGCTCGAACGGCTGCCGCGGCTTCTCCTACGACTCCACGATCGACGCCCGCACCGAGCACTCGTGCAAGGGCGCCAACACGTGCGCGGGCTGGTCCTGCGTCGTCTGCGACTAGCGCAGCCCGCTCCAGAAGCCCTGCTGTACGCCACGCCCTAGCCACGCATGCGTCTTGGCGGGCAGCTGCGCGCGCTCATCGGCCGCGCAGGCTTGCTCGAGTCGGGCCAGTGCTTCGCGTACGGTGTGAGCGCACAACAGCGCGAGGAGCCGGGCTTCGAGCGGCTCGAGTGCAAGCTGCAACGTTCCCGAGTCGCGCGCCATCAGTGCCGCGAAGCGCGGTTCGGCGTGACGCGCCGGCAGCGGCACGCGCGACTCGCCCGAGAGCTGCAGGAGCCTGCGCCGCAGGTCGAGCAGTGGGGCGTTCTCTTCGACGACGACCACCGCGTGCGACTGCACCAGCTGCAAGTCGAGCAGGCGCGCCGCATCTTCGGGAGTGGGCCGAAATGGCAGTGGCTGCGGGGCGCGAAAGACCTGCGACCAGGCGGCGTCGATGCGTGCGCTTTGCACGAGAAGATCGCAGTCTGGCTCAGCCGCGGTGGAGGCCGTGAAGAACGCGACGAATCCGTCGGTGGCGCGGTCCAGATCCCAGCCGCGCGGTGGCGTTTCGCGCAGGAAGCGCGCAGCGTGATCGTTGAAGTGCCACGCGCCCAGCACGCGCGCGGTGAGGGGAAAGGCGCCGTGCATCAGGTCGAGCAGGCGAAACCAGTACTGCCGGTTGTAGACGGCGAGCCGCGCCGGACACGTGTCGGCGGCGAGCGCTGCGTCGTAGGCCGCGGGCGTTGCAGCGAGAGTGCCCGAGCTGCGGTCGAGCGGCGTGCGAATGGCCGCGCCGAATCGTGCTTGCACATCGGCCAGCCACGCCGGAGCCGGTTTGCTCACGAGCGCGCCGCCTTGGCCTTCTCGAGCTCGGCCAGCAGCTCGGGCATCGACGGAATCTTGGAGTCCCATTCGAGCAGCGTGGGAAACGGGCCGCCGAGCTTCCAGGCGTGCGCATACAGCGACCACACGGCATCGGCGACGGGCTGATCGTGCGTGTCGACGAGGCAGCCGCCTGGCTCGCGCATGTGCCCGGCGAGGTGGACCTGCAGCACGCGCGAGAAGTCGAGGCCCGCGAGGTAGGTCTTGGGATCGAAGCCATGGTTCTGGCTCGACACATAGACGTTGTTGACGTCGAGCAGGGCCCAGCAGCCAGACTCGCGCACGACGGCGGCGTAGAATTCGCCTTCGGTCAGTGTGGAGCTGTCGAAGGCGACGTAGCTCGAGAGATTCTCGAGCCCGAACGGCCGGTCCAAGCGGCGCTGCACCTCGTGCGCGCGCTCGGCGGCCATCTCCACCAGCTCGGGCACGTACGGGGTGGGCAGCAGCTCGTGGTGGCTGATGCCATGGGCGCCGGTCCAGCATAGGTGATCGGTGACGAACGGCGCGTCCACGGAATCGGCCAGGCGACACAAGGCATCGAGGTATGTGTCGTCGAGCGGCGCGTGGCCCAGCAGGTTGAGCCCGACGCCATGGAGCACGACCGGGTACCGCGCTGCAATGCGCTCGAGTCGGATGCGCGGTGTGGGGGCATCGCCGAGAAAGTTCTCGCTGATGATCTCGAAGTAGTCGACGGCGGGCCAGTGCTCGAAGACGTGTGGGTAGTGCGGTATGCGTAGCCCGAGTCCGAGCGCGTCGCTTCCGATCCTGCGTGCGCGGCGCAGCTCATCGGGCGCGGAAGGCATGCTCGAGAAACTACCACGCTGCGCGTGGGCGAGCGAGAATCGGGGGGCGCTCGCACCACCCACCGCGCGCCGCCCGTTAGCTGACGAGACGCGCTGCCAGCAGTTCGCGGATCGTGGTGAACGAAAGCTGCGGGTAGCGCGCGTTGTCGAGCGGCGCGAGCTGCGAACTGAACATGGCCAGCAGGTACTGACCGCGCTGCCAGCTCGGAGAGACCTCGGACTCGTGCTCCGGATGGGCCGCGCGTTCGCGCTGGTTGTGAAAACGCAGCTCCTCGAGACTGCCCAAGCGTACCAGCTGGAACGGCCTGCCGAGTAGCTCCGTTGCCGCCGCCGCCATCCCGCGCGCACTGACGCGATCACCCGCCACGCGCAGATGCCGCGGCGCCTTCGGGTCCAAGGCAACCGCAGCGGTGAAGGCCGCCGTGTCGTCCATGGTGGTGAAGTCGACGCTCCAGTCTGCATCCTCGCCCCAGTAGCCGCACGTCTGCGCTTCCAGGTCGAGCATGGGCATGCCGCGAAACAGCACTTCGCCGAAGCAGCCGTTGAAGATCGACGTGACCGCGATGGGCGCGCCTTCCAGCGCGGTCGAAAGTGTGCGGCGCAGATCGAAGGCGCGGTTCTCGCCAGGCACCAGCGTGGTAAAATCGCTGCAATAGTCGGACGGAACGAACCGCGCCACGCCGGCTGCCACCGCGCTCTCGGCCAACGTGGACTGCACGCCGACGATCACGTCTTCCAGACCTTGCAGCGCAGACACCACGCATTCGGCCCCTGCGCATGCCTTCGCGACGGCCGCGGCGTCCGTCAGGTCGGTCTCGATCACGACAACGCCTCGTTGCACCAGACTGGCTCGCTTCTGTTCCGTGGTCTCCGCGCGGACCAACGCCCGCACCGCAGCGCCGCGCTGCCGAAGGATGCTGGTGATGCGCCCGCCCAGATCGCCGGTGGCGCCCGCAACGACGATGGTGGCCATGCCGACACCATCGAGTGCGAGCGCTCGGCCGTCAAGGCATGTCCCGGTTTCCATCGGGGCCGCCCGGCGGCGCGCGTAGCTCGGCGCCATTGTGATGCAGGTGGCCTACCGCCGGGCGAACGAGTGGCTACCGTCTGCGCACCATGCTCGACCTCAAATCTTCCGTCACCGCGGCCGCCAACCAACTCTCGCAGCGGGTCTCGCGCGCCGCCACTGGCGCGCTCGGGGCCCTCACCGGAAGCCTGTCTCGCGCTGGCCTCAACGTGGTGGACGGCGTGCTCGCGAAGGCGTCCGAGCTGATGGGCATCCCCGAAGAAGGTCACGAGCCGGCCGACTCGGCGCAAGATCTCGCCAACCATGCCGCCATGCCGGCCGCCCCGCACGGCAAGGCCGCTGCGAAAAAGCGCAAGCAGGCGCGGCTCTCGATGCAGCGTCTGTTGAAGGCCGCCAAACGCACCGCCAGCTCGGCGCGTTACCGCGTCAGCTGAGACCGCGGCCGGCACGCCTTGACGGCGGACGTTGCGGTGCGCACGAAAGGGCTCGATGACGCGTATCGATGTACTGCGGAGCGGGCCCAGCTGGCTCGCTATGGTTGCTCTGGCAGCCATGGGTTGCGCGTCGCAGAGCAGCGACTCGGGAGAGCTCGGGCAAGCGTCGCTGCTGCCAACGTGTGCAAGCTGCACGTTTGGCGGAGCACCGCTGGCCGTCGGGGCCAGACAGTTGCTCGACGTCAAAGGCACGTTCGGCGGAACCCGTGGCGTTCCGCTCACGTTCCGCGCAGTCGACCCGCTGGTGGTGACGGCAGAGGCCCTCACTCTGCGTGGTATGGCGCCGGGGGTTACGGCGGTCCTGGCGCTCACGCCACAGGGCCGCGTGCTCGATTTTTTCAACCTGACGACGCTCACCGCCGACAAGCTGGCGTTGGTCCTGCTCGACAGCGAAGGTGACGTGCGAGGCGAGCTTGGCGAAAGAGTAATCTGGCTGGTGGGCGACGACGTCACCTTGCGCGTGTCCCCGCGCGCCGGCACGCAGCAGCTCGCCGGTGAGGTCGAGGCCACCGTCACGGGGTCGTCGGCCGGCGTGACCCTCGTGCCGGGCATCGCGTCTGGCGAATGGCGTCTGATCGCGCGGCAGGCGGGTACCGTCGAGATCACCGTGGCGGCGCTCGGCCTCACGCGTGGTCTCACCGTGGAGGTGCTGCCATGAAGGCGTGGCTGCCTGTGCTGGGCTTGCTGCTCGCGGTGGGCTGCAAGAAAGTCGAATTCACTTCGGTCACCGTGGCACCTGCGGAACGGATTGCCGAAATCGACACGCCGGCCGGTAGCGTCCGGCTCACGCGCGGCGTCGCCTTGGCGGTGTCCTGCGCCAAGGATGGCGCCCGGTGCGGCAACTTGCAGGTTGCCACCGCGGCGGAAAACGTGGCGAGCGCATACCTCTCCGCCACCGACGAGCTGGTGGCCGGCGGCTACGTGAGCGACGACAGCGACGCGACGGAAGAAGTCATCGTGATCACCGGAAACGACGTCGGCACCACCACGGTCGAAGTCAAAAGCGACGTCGGCTCCTCCACCCTCGAGGTGGAAGTCGTCGCGCCTTGAGCAGTCACCGCAGCGGATGCGCCCCTCGTTGCAAGAGAGGGTGTGCGCGCGGCTCGCGCTGTGCTTATGCCTGCCCGATGAATTCCGTTGCCGCCCACGCCTCCGTTCCGCTCGCGCTCCTGCTCCTGGCTTCCTCGGCCGCTGCGCAGAGCGCGCCGCCTTTGCCCGCGCCGCCGCCGCCCAAATCGCCCACCGAAGCCGCACCGCCCCCCGCTGCGCCGCCGATGCAAGCGCCGCACGACGCGCATCACGGAGAGTGGCAGCGCGGGCACGGCCATGACGACGATGCGATGCAGGGCCCCAGCCACGAGGAAATGCGGCTCGGCATGGCACAGAAGGTCGTCACCGTGACCGTCGACTCCGGCGCCAAGAACGCCATCCTCGAGCGCAAGGTGCTCTCGCAAGAGGGCTTCGGTCACGTGGCCATCGCGCTGCCCTTCCACACCAACATGGAGACCTGGGAACAGATCTGCGTGGCTCCGTGCAAGGTCGAGCTTTTCCGCGCGTCCAGCTACCGCGTCGCCACGGGCAACGGCATGCCGGGCACGAAGAGCTTCACCCTCGCCCCGAACCGGGAAACCCTCGACCTGCGCGTCAAGCCGGGCAACTTCGGCGCGTTTGCCACCGGAGGGGTACTCACCGGGGTGGGCATCGGCGCCCTCGTCACCGGCGCCGTGCTTGTCACGGTGGCGGGCAAGTTCAAGGACGAATCCGAAGTGCGCACGGTCGGAGCGGTCACCGGCGCCGCCGGTCTGGTGCTGATGGCGATTGGCATTCCGCTCATGATCCTCAACCAGACGCACGTCTACGACGGCAGCCAGCAGCTTGCGCGCCGTCGCCCTTCGACCGGGCCCAAACTGGGAATCGACGGCCTCTCGTTCTGAACCGGACCGACCCCGCGCCGCTCACTTCGTGGGGGCGCGGGTTCCGTCGGTATCGTCTTTGCGTCCTGGTACGATGCCGCCGCCCGGTACCGGGCCAGGCGGCAGGTTTCCGGACGAGGCCGGTCCCGATGACCCGATAGGTGCCAAGGGCTCGGCCGCTCGCACGGCAGGCTCCGCCGGCTTGCCATGTTCGGAAGCCGGTTTGGCCATCGCCCAGAATACACCGAGCGCCACTGCCGCAACCGCGATTGAATAAGCCCAGAAGTACTTGCGCTTTTGTGGGTAGTTTTCGTTTTGCTGCATGTTGCGACCATACGTCGTCACGCCGCGGCGCGGTACCGGGCTTTCCTCCACATGGGCGGCATGCCCGCCAGAGCTCAAGAGGGCGTGGGCGGGTCGGCGAGCTCGGTGCGCAAGCGCTCCACGAGCTGGCCAGCGTCGAGAGAAAGGAGGTCCTTGTCGATGGACCGCGTGACGTGCTTGGTGACCTGATCGCTGAGGGTGTGGCGCAGCACGCCGAGAAAGTGGGGCGCTGCCACGAGTACCAAGGAGGAGTCGGCGTGCGCCTGGACATGCGTCGTCAGCAGATGCGACAGCTGATGCGCGAACTTTCCTGCCGCCACGTCCTTGGGATCGGCATGAGGCGAAGACGCATGGCCCTTGTCTTCCGGCGCGATGGATTGCTTGAGCACGAAGCCGTCCTTGCCGTTGCCCTGGAACAATTGTGCCTGCGTGGCGTCTGCGACCAGAACCGAGAGAACGTGTGCGTGCATGGGTGACCTTTCGTGCCGTCTGCGGAAGTCGCAACGGCAGCGCAGGGTAAGCACGCTGGGCCGCGCGCGCCGGGAAAGCGGTGTTAAGCTCCTTTCCGATGAAAACCAAGCCGGCGAAACCCGCCGAATCGACTGCGGGTGCATCCGGCAAACGGGCGCCCCGCCGTGTCAGTCAGGGCGACGTGGCGCCGAAACGAAGCAAAGCCGGCCTGCTCGAGCATGCCGTGACCGAGCGCACCAAAGCCGTGCAAGCCGCGGAGCGCGAGGCCGCTCGCGACGTGCTCGCGCACGATCCGAGTCCCGCGGCCAAAGTCGCCATGGAGCGGGTGCTGGCGCGCCACGAGCCGGTGTACGGGAAGCTGCCGATCCATCGCGACGACGAGCTCGCCGAGGGCTGGGAAACGGGAACGTATCCGTATCGGAACATCATGTCGCGGCGCGGCTACGAGATGCAGAAGTATCGCGTGCAGGTCGAGCTGGTGAAGGTGCAGCGCTGGATCCGCAAGACCGGGCAGCGCGTGGTCGTCCTGTTCGAAGGGCGCGACGCCGCGGGGAAGGGCGGCACCATCAAACGGTTCATGGAGCACCTGAACCCGCGCGGCGCGCGCGTGGTCGCCTTGGAGAAGCCCACCGAAGAAGAGCGTGGGCAATGGTACTTCCAGCGCTACCTGAAACACCTGCCAAGCGCGGGCGAGATCGTGTTCTTCGACCGCTCCTGGTACAACCGCGCCGGGGTCGAGCGCGTGATGGGGTTCTGCAACGACGCGGAGTACCTCGAGTTCATGCAGCAGGCGCCGGCGCTCGAGCACATGCTGGTGCACGCCGGAATCCACGTGGTGAAGTTCTGGTTCTCGGTCAGCCAAGACGAACAGCTGCGGCGCTTCGAAGAACGCAAGGCGCATCCGCTCAAGCAGTGGAAGCTTTCGCCGATCGACCTCGAGTCGCTGGACAAGTGGGACGCGTACACGAAGGCAAAAGAAGCGATGTTCTTCTACACGGACACGGCCGACGCGCCGTGGACGGTGGTGAAATCCGACTGCAAGAAAAGGGCGCGGCTCAACGCGCTCCGCTACCTGCTGCACCAGCTGCCCGCGCCGGACAAAGATCTGCGGAAGATCGGCTTGCTCGATCCGCTGATCGTGGGACGAGCCGACGTGGTGTTCGAGCGCGGCGAGCGCTAGGCAGTTTTTTGGCCCCGCGCATGGCTCGGCGTCGCGACGCTTGCGGGATCGCATGCAGGTTGCGAGACTTTGCCGATGCGTACCTACTGCACTTGTCTCGCAGGTCTTCTCTGGGTGGCGGCGTGCGGGTCGGACACCGAATCGAAGTTCCCCGACGACGGCGGGGCCGCGTCCAGCAATGGCGGCAGCGGCTCGTCCAGCGGCGGAATCCTGCTTGGTGACGGCGGCGGCGGCGAGGGCGGCGGCGTGCTCACCACCGACGTCTACGCGACCGTCACCGCCGACAACGCCTTCAGCTTCGGGTACGGCACCGACGCCGCTCTCTCTACCTTCATCCAAGGTGCCGGCTCCGACGGCTCGGCGATCTTCGACTGCCCGATCGGGTTCGGCCCGCACGCGTTCCTGGTGCCCGGCGCCAACGCTCCTTCCAGCGCGTATCTTTACGTCGTGGCGTGGGCCGACGAAGACACCACGCAGGGCGCGCTGGCGCAGTTCGCGCGTGTCGGCGGCGCGCCCGTGTACAGCGGCGGCGAAGCCTGGGAGGTATGCGCGGTGGGCGATCCGTACGACGACCTCGGCCCCGGCCCCGATCAGGCCACGGTCGACACCAAGATCGGCGAATGCAACGCGGGCGCGAGCAGCGTCGCCAGTCGCGGCTGGGTAAACTCGAACGGCGCGTTGACTCCGGGCGCGCTCGGCAAGCTCGCGCAGGGGGAAGCCAACGACTCGCGCGAAGGCGACTTTCCCCTGGTTTGCCAGGACGCCGCCGACGGCGCCTGGGAGGACGGCGGCGCCTCCACCGCCGACGCTGGCCTGCAGGGCATGAGCGCGCAGGCCAGGTGGATGTGGTTCGACCCAGCCGACGGCCAGCCCGCGTTCGTCGGCAACGCTGCCAACCGAACCCAATCGTTCTTGATCTTCCGATTGCCCGCCAAGGCCTTGCCGTCGCCGGTCAACTGACCGCGACCGAGCAATCTCGTCCGTGAATGCGAGCATCATCCCGACGAAGGCGACCGAACTTGGTCTGAAGAAGGTAACGTAGCCGCTGCCCATGCGACTTCGTCCTCTCGATTGCTTCGGACTCGACGTTCCCGTGCCGTTCGCCAGCGCCGAGCCCACCGCCGATCTCGGCCCCGCACTCGTCGTCATGCCCTTCGAGCTGGCGGTCGCCGCGCACGCCGCGTACCTCGTCGCTCTCGACGCCTGGGCCCGGG
>JAYUXI010000221.1:0-10770 GCA_043753085.1 Myxococcales bacterium
GGCCGTGACGTCGGCCATGTAGGCGAATGCCGTGGTGAAGCTGGCCGAGGTGATTCCGGTGACGATGCGGCCGACCGCCAGCCACCACAGGTTGGGCGCGAGCGCCATGAGCGCGTAGTTGGTGGCAAGGCCAGCCGTCGAAAGCAGAATGATTGGCCTGCGCCCATATCGATCCGAGAGCGAGCCGATGATCGGAGACGCCACGAACTGCATCAACGCCCACAGCGCCACAAAAAGCCCGTTGAGCAAGCCTGCACGCTCGGCGCCGCCGGCGTATTGCTCGATGAGCGTCGGCAGTACCGGGATGACCAGACCCATGGCCATGACGTCCAGCACCGCCGTCACGAAGATGAAGGCGATGGCGGCGCGGCGTGGTGGAAGCGCGTGCATCATCGGCGCTGCAGGGACCTAGCAGAGAGCAGCGCGGCGCGAGATCGGCCCGGCTGACCCAGCGCGCCGCCGACTCCCCGATTGCAGTCCGCAACGGCGACCGAGCCGGCTAGAGTCCTGGGCATGGCATCGACCAAAACCCCGGACCCGATCATCGAAGAGGCAGACGAAACGGGGGCTCCCGTGAATCCGGAGCCCGTGCCGAGCCCGGACGTTCCCGCCGGCGACGACGCGGCACCGGGCGCCCCCGCGGTGGACAAACCGAACGATTTCCGCCGCCGCGCCACCGTGCCGGAGCGCAAGGCAGTGCGCTGAGCAGTTCGCGCTCGCACGGCGCGGTGGTTACGGTGGCCCCCATGCCGCGTGCAATCTGGAAGGGAGCCATTGGCTTCGGTCTCGTCACCATACCCGTCTCGCTCTACCCCGCTCTCCACCGTGAGGAGATGTCGTTCCACATGCTGCGCAAGACCGACTTGAGTCCAATCAACTTCAAGCGGGTGGCCAAGGTCGACGGCAAGGAGGTCCCGTGGGACCAGATCGTGAAGGGCTACGAATACGAGAAGGGCAAGTACGTGGTGCTCAAGGCCGAGGACTTCGCCCGCGTCGACGTCGAAGCCACGCAGACCGTCGACATCCTGAGCTTCGTGGCGCTCGACGAAGTCGACCCACTGCTTTTCAACAAGCCGTACTTCATGGAGGCCGGCAAGGGCGGTGACAGAGCCTATGCCTTGCTGCGCGACTCGCTGTCCAAGAGCAAGAAGATCGCCATCGCCAAGGTCGTCATCAAGACGCGCCAGTATCTCGCGGCCGTGAAGCCACGCGGCGAGGGGCTGATGCTGGAACTGATGTATTTCCCAGACGAGCTCATCGAAGAGAAGGAATTCAAGACGCCCAGCAAGAAGGTCGCCAGCGCCGCGGAGGTGAAGATGGCCAATCAGCTGATCGACAGCATGACCGTGGCGTGGGATCCGTCGCAGTACGACGACGACTACCAGAATGCGCTCGAGACGATGATCGAGGAGAAGCTGCAGCGCGGTGACGACGAGGAGCCCGCGGCGCCGAAGCCGCGCAAGAAGGCGGCGCAGGTGGTCGACTTGGCCGACATTCTGAAACAGAGCCTCGCGCACGCCGCCAACCGCACGGCGCCCTCGGCCAAGAAGAAAGCACCCGCCAAGAAGGCGGTGGCCAAGAAAGCGGCCAAGAAAAAGACGGCGGCATGAGCGCGGCGAAGACGACCCGCCTGGCGGACTACGACCGCAAGCGTGACTTCGCCAGAACCAAAGAGCCCAAGGGCAAGGTCGAGAAGAAGTCGAAAAGCCGCTTCGTGATCCAGAAGCACGAGGCGTCGCACCAGCACTACGACTTCCGCCTCGAGATCGGCGGTACGCTGCGGTCGTGGGCGGTGCCCAAGGGCCCACCCTTTGCGCACGCCGAGAAGAAGCTCGCGATGCAGGTGGAGGATCATCCTGTATCCTACATTGATTTTGAAGGCACGATTCCGCGTGGCGAGTACGGCGGCGGCACGGTGATGGTGTGGGATCACGGCACGTTCGAGGCGCTGACCGCGACGCCCGAGGCAGATCTCGATGGCGGCAAGCTGCACTTCGTGCTGCGCGGCAAGAAGCTCGAAGGCGAGTGGTATCTGGTGCGCACCAAACGCGGCAGCGGCAATCAGTGGCTGCTCATTCGCGGCGGTGAGGACATGAAGCCGGTGTCGGCCAAGCATGACGACACGTCGGCCACCACCGGGCGGAGCATGAAGCAAATCGAAGCCACGCGCGCGGAGTCGGAAGGCAAGGCTTCCGCTGCGACGATGACGAAGGCCACCGGCAAGCAGGGGACGCTGGACGTGCACGGCACCTCGGTGCCCGTGAGCAACCTGGACAAGGTGTTGTATCCGAAGGCCGGGTTCACCAAGGCCGACGTGATCAAGTTCTACATCGACGTGTCGGGGGCGCTGCTGCCCACGCTGAAAGACCGTCCCATCACGCTGAAGCGCTATCCGAACGGTGTAGAGGGCACGTTCTTCTACGAGAAGCGCCGACCGGCGCACGCTCCAGAATGGGTGCAGACCACACACGCCGAGTCGAAAGCGGGCGGCATCGACTATTGCGTGATAAGCGATCTGCCGACTCTGGTGTGGGCCGCGAACCTGGCGGACCTCGAGCTGCACACGTTCTTGCACCGCGGCCAGAGGCAAAACCAGCCCGATTTCCTGGCGTTCGACCTCGATCCCGGCGCGCCTGCAGGCATCGTCGAATGCTGCCAGGTGGCGGTGTGGGTGAAGCAAACGTTCGACTCGCTGGGGCTCGCGTCGTTCGTGAAAACGTCGGGGTCGAAGGGGCTGCAGGTGTACGTGCCGCTGAACACGAAGACGACCTACGAACGCACCAAGGAGCTGGCGCACACCGTGGCGCTGCTGCTGGAGCGAGAGCACCCGGAGGACGTGGTGTCGCGCATGCGAAAGTCGCTGCGGCCCGGCAAGGTGCTGGTCGACTGGAGCCAGAACGACGAGCACAAGACCACCATCAACGCGTACTCGCTGCGCGCGAAGGACCGGCCCACCGTGTCGACCCCGGTCACGTGGGACGAGATCGAGCGCGCCCTGAAGACGAAAGACGGTTCGGAGCTCGACTTCGACACGAAGGACGTCCTGGCCCGCCTGGCCAAGCTCGGTGATCTGTGGGCGCCCGTGCTCACGCTGAAACAGAAGCTACCGAAGCTCCAGGCCGATTTTCTCGCGTGAACGAGATGGCGCGCGGAGTCACGGCCAGGAAGCCATCGAGCGCGAGCGGCGACGTGTCCGCGCCGATTGGATCTCCGTCGACGCCCTTGGCCCGAATGCCCTGCTCAGCGGATGGCGTCGAGCGAAACGCCGACGCGCGCCGCGGTGAGAGCAAGCGTGCGCTGCCACGCCGGACGTGCGTGACAACGCTCGTAATATTCCATGAGCCTCTGGAACGGCTTCATGAGCTCGGTCTTGCGCACACTGCGCAGCACGTTGGCCATCATGATGTCGGCCACCGTGAAGTCGGCGCCCACCAGCCACATGCGGCCTTTCAGATGACGCTCGAGATCACCGAGCCAGCGCGTAGCGAGCTTGCCAGCCTCTTCGTGCAGGTTCGGCGCGGCCTTTTCGCCGTCGAAGATCTCGATGAAGTCGATGGCCGTGAAGGTCGACCCGATCGTGCTGGTCGCAGCGAAGCACCACTGCGCAACATGCGTCCGGCCTCGAACGTCGGCGGGGAGCAACATGCCGGCCTTCTCGGCCAGGTACAGCACGATGGCGCCGGACTCGGCCACGACGAAACCGTCGTCGTCGAGGACGGGCGCTTGGCGGAAAGGGCTGAGACTATCGTACGCAGCGCCGTCGAGCTCGCCGCCGGAGTGATCAAGCGCGTGAACGCGGTACGGCAGACCGAGCTCTTCGAGTGCCCACTGCACCCGCATGTCTTTGGTCTCGCCGCGCCCCTCCGGAAAGATGCGCCCGAATCCGTACAGCGTGATCACTCGTCCTCCATACTCGCGACCGTGCCACACCCCGTTGGTCCGCGGCCGATGCGAATCCGATCTCGAGCTGTCCTCGACGACAGCGTTGCCGTCGGCGACAGGAACTCCGACGTCCACGTCTCGTTTTTCATGATGTTGACCGCGTGGGCATCGTACTCCAACCCGTTGTTTCCGGCGCGATGGGCAGCTTTACGCCGTTGGGCATGAAAAACGAGTAGGGGTGGTGAGTTACCCTGAGGTACCGCAGTGGCTTCACCGAGCACGAGACCGGCGGGGGGCCAGGTGGCATGCAGCAAACGTTGCGTTGCGTTGCGCCGACGTCCAATACGATCACGAGCCGTGACGCCACCACCTCGAGCTGCTGGATGGCGTGTTCGAGCGACGCGCTGCGGGCCGTCTCGTGCCATCCGTTCGGCCCCAGCTCCATGCGCACGAGGACGGCGCCGTCTGCCGCGTACAGCGTATCGTTCCCGAACGCGAGGGCTCCGCCGGCGCCAAGCGGTGCCGACGTGGCGACCTCACCGAGGTCCAGGCGAACGGCCCCGCTCGCGTCACGCTCCGAGCCTGCCGTAGTGAAGTGCCGGAGCACGAAGATCCGATCCGCGGCGCGCAGGAACGCTTCGCGGCGCTCGTGAGCGACCGCTAGCCCACGCAGCTCCGTTGCGCCGGGAACGCGCTAGCTGCGAACGGCTAGCGCTGGATCGTGGTCGGTTACGCTGGCCTCTCTCACGCAATCGCAAATCTGCAAGACCGGCCCGATGTCGTCTTCACCGACCGCGAGGAGCTGCTCCTGGCTCGAACCATCTGCCGCGGGGACCCAAGAACTCCGCGTAGACCCCGGGCGACAACCTCGCGTGACGCAACCAACTTTGCCCCTCGGCGACATGCGAATCGCGAAAATCGCTTCGGGACCGGATCATCGCACGTCGTAGCGTTGGCGCGGCTCACGTCCGTCGCGTAGAGGGTGGCCCATGCTTCGAACCGGTCTTTCCCTCGCACTCCTCGGCGGCCTCGCGTTCCTCTTGCACTGCAGCAGCGATCCCGCCCTCACCGACGACGACAAGAAGGACGGCTCCGTGCAAGGCGACGACGACGTGGCCGACGACGCCGCCTCCCGCACCGACGCCGCTCGCCCCCCGGGTCGAGACGCCGCCCCGACCGACGCCGCGCCGAGCGACGCCGCGCCGGACGCACCATCGACGACCGACGCAGGCGGCACGTTCACGGACTACTCGGTGGCTGGCCCGAACGAGGTCAACAGCGCAGAAAGCACGACCGAGAACGTCGACTGTGACGAGGCAGTGGTGCGTTACCGCCCCGCAACCGGCAACGCCGCAGCCACGATCGTGCTCCAGCATGGTTTTTTTGGGGACGTCGGTGATCTCGCGAGCGTGGGTTTGCACCTGGCCAGCTGGGGTTTCGACGTCGTTGCGGTGACGGCGTGCACCAACTCGGACCACGTGGCAAACGGCGCCGCGCTGTCCGCGTTGGCTGACAAGCTCGCTCTTCCAGCGCCGTACTTCGGTGGCTTCTCGGCGGGCGGGCTCGCTGGTTTCCTGGCGGCAAAGCAAAACGCACGCGCGGCCGGATACGTGGGGCTCGACCCCGTCGACGCGAACGACTTGGGGCTCGACGCCGCGCCGTTGACGGTGCCGGTGCGTGCAGTGCTCATGGAACGCAGCGGCTCCAACTCGAACGGTAACTTCGTCGCGGTCTTGACCAAACAAGCCAACGCGAAGGCCGTGCGCGTCGTCGGCGCGAGCCACTTCGACGCGCTCGGATCTTCGTGCGCGGGTCTGAGCCTCAGTTGTCGATTCAGTGCCCCGACCGGCGAAGGTCGCCACGAGACGGTGCTGGCTTTTGCGACGGCAGCACTGTTCGAAATCACCGGCACCGACGCTACCGCGGGCGGTTACTTCACGCCGGGCGCGCAGCCGTACGACCAGCGACTCGCCGACGACGTCATCGAAGCTCCCTGACCAAACGCCCAGCCGCGCGGTCGTGCGCGACCTTCTTGGCCATGTCGGCAAGTGGCCATCGGCTCGCAGCCTACGCGAGCGCAAAGCGTTCGCGTAGGCCTGGAATGCCTGGTGGCATCAGCTTGCGTGCACGGTTCCTTTGCTGCTGCGCGGGCCGCTGCTGCCGAAGATGGTCGGCAGCTCGCTGGGCTCGGCTTCGAGCGCTGCGGCCAATGCCTCGCTCATGTCGTCCACCAAGATGATCTCGAGTGAGTCACGGACCTCCTGCGGCACCTCGTCGAGATCGTTGCCACAGCGGGTCGGCAGGATCACGCGCTTGATGCCGGCACGATGGGCAGCCATCACCTTGCCCTTGATGCCGCCCACCGGCAGCACGCGGCCGCGGAGGGTGGCTTCTCCCGTCATCGAGGTATCCGAGCGCACGCGGCGACCGGTAAAGAGCGAGACGAGTGCGGTGAAGATGGTGACGCCGGCGCTGGGGCCGTCCTTGGGGACGCCGCCGGCAGGCACGTGGATGTGCACGTCTTGGCCTTCGACCACTGCGGGATCGATTCCGAGGCGATGCGCATTGCTGCGCACGTAGGTGAGAGCGGCCCTGGCCGACTCCTTCATCACGTCGCCGAGCTGGCCGGTGATCTCGACCTGGCCCTTGCCCGGCATGCGCGAGGTCTCGATGAACAGGATGCTGCCGCCGAACGGAGTCCAGGCCATGCCGGTGGCCACACCCGCGACTGCCTGACGTTCGACGATTTCGTCCTCGAACTTCACCTTGCCGAGGTGCTTCACGAGATCGCCCGCGTCGACGTTGACCGCCTCGGCTTCGCCGGTGGTCTTGCGCGCCACCTCGAGGGCTGCCGCCCGACACAGCTTCTTGATCTCGCGATCGAGCTGTCGCACTCCGGCTTCGCGGGTGTAGTCCCGGACGATGCTGGTGAGAGCCGCGTCGGTGACGATGAGCTTGCCTTCCGCGAGGCCATGCTCCTTGGCGCGCTTCGCCAGCAGGTGGTTTCGGGCGATGTGCGTCTTTTCGTCGGGCGTGTAGCCGGACAGCTCGACGATCTCGAGGCGATCGCGCAGCGGAGCCGACAGCGTGTCGAGCGTGTTGGCGGTGCACACGAACATCACCTCGGACAGATCGAACGGCAGCTCGAGATAGTGGTCGGTGAATGCTTTGTTCTGTTCGGGATCCAGCACTTCGAGCAGCGCCGCGTCCGGCGAGCCGCCCCACGACTGGTTCATCTTGTCGATCTCGTCGAGCAGGATGACCGGATTCTTCACGCCGGCCTTGCGGACGGCAGCGATGAGTCGACCCGGCAACGCGCCGACGTAGGTACGCCGGTGGCCGCGAATCTCCGCCTCGTCACGAACGCCGCCGAGCGAGACCCGCACGAACGGACGACCGGTGGCATCTGCGATCGACTGACCGAGCGAGGTTTTGCCGACGCCGGGAGGACCCGCGAAGCAGAGCAGCGTGCCCTTGGTGTTGCCCGACAGCTTGAGCACGGCGACATGCTCGAGGATGCGCTTCTTGATGTCGGTCAGACCGTAGTGGTCGGCCTCGAGCTGCTCCGAGATCTTGTCGAGATATGCGTTGAACCCGCTCCGTGCGGCGCCGCCCGCCTGCGGCGGATCGGTGAGGTCGTCGGGGGCACGCTTGTTCCACGGCAGGTCCGCCATGAGCTCGAGGTAGTTGCGGATGACGTGCACCTCGGCGCCTTGGCCGCCCATGCTCTCCAGCCGGCGCAGCTCGCGATCGGCGACCTTGCGGGCGTCGGCGGGAAGCTCGGCCTCGTCGAGGCGCTTCTTCAGCGTACCGAGCTCGTCGTTCTCGTCGCCGTCCAGCTCACGCTGGATGGCGCGCATCTGCTCGCGAAGCACGTGCTCACGCTGGTTCTTGCCGAGCTCCTTGCGAACCTCGCCTTCGATCTTGGTGCGTACTTCGGCCTGGGCGCGGGCCTCGCCGAGGCGCTTCACGAGCATGCGCAGGCGAGCCGAGGACTCGGGCTCGGCGAGGAGCTCGACCTTCTGTTCCGTGGTGAGGTCGATCATCGCAGCGAGCTGATCGGCGAGCTGACCCGGATTGTCGTCGTCGACCTGAATCTGGCCAAGCGCGCCGCCGGATTCGCGAGCCAACGTGCCGACCTCGAGAACGAGGGCGCGGGCGAGCTCCTGCGCTTCGAGTAGATCCAAGGTCGTGTCGTCGATGCGGCTGACCTGCGCGGTGAAGTACGGATCGCTCGACACGAGCTCCTCGAGATGGGCGCGGCCTAGTCCTTCGACCGAGAGCTCGAACTCGTTCGGGTTGCGGCGCTTGACCGCGATGACCTTGGCGTAGGTGCCGGTCGGGTAAAGATCGCCGAGGGCAACGTCCACGACGTGCGGATCGCGCTGGGTGAACGTGGCGATGACGTCGCCCGGGCTGAGCTCACGGACGAGGGCCACCGAGCGTGCCCGACCCACTGCGAACTTGAGGTGTGCACCAGGAAACACGGCTCCGGTGCGGAGCGGCAGAACGGAAATGGGGCTGGAAGGCACGGGAAGGCCGGAGCTGGACATGAACGGGGATTCTCCTGTGGAAGAGCGAACAGTGAACGAAATCTAAATCTATTCACGTGCCCGTCAATGGCCCGACAACCAAATCGTCGTCCCTGCGAATCCTTCTTTCATCGGCGAGAGACGAGCCCGAGCAACAAGAGCCGGCTCATCTCGTAGGCGTTCCGCTTCGACTCGTCGGCCGGCTGGTCGAACAACCAAGGCGGCGACAGCGTCGCGAAGGCCCGCTGGATCAGGTGTGAGGTGCGCTCGAGGTCGATGGACGCCAGCTCGCCGGCGTCTCGCGCGTCCTGCAGCAGCTCGACGAAGAGCGCGCGCTCCGCCGCGCCGAAGTGCGCTTGAATCTTGCGAACTGCGACTGCCTTGCAGTGAAACAGCTCGCATGCGTGCTGGCCGTCCTGCGAGAGCCGCTGGAACTCGCGGGTGCGCGCTTCGAGCACGCCGCCCAGCCGTTGCGCCAGATCCTCGTGGGAGCGGGTCATCGCGACCTCGCGCATGGCCTTCAGAACCTCGTCGTGGGCTCCGGACGAAAGCTCCTCGACGATGGCTTCCTTCGATGGGAACACCAGGTACACCGTGCCGACGCCGACCTGCGCCTCGCGTGCGATGTCCGCGATGGTGGTTTTGGCGGGCCCGTAGTGGCGAAACAGTTTCGCGGCGCACTCGAGGATGAGGCGATGGCGGGGATCGACGGTCACCGCCTCACCGTATCATGAAGAATTGTAAAATCGATTCAAGGACGGGCGTAGCGGCTACTTCGCGTCGAGTGCGGGGTAGCGGCGGAAGATCCCCGATTCATTGAACGGGATTCGCCGGTCAGACGCCAGGTACTCGGCGGTGCGGGGGCGCGCCATCACGCGACCGTGCAGCGCCATGAGCCGCGGGACCTTCTTCGAGTACGCGTCGAACGCGCGGGGAAACGCGTACGAAAGGCCCTCGATGACCTGGAAAAGGGACAGATCGAGCGTGGTGACGCCGTGGCCGACGACCCAGAGCGCCTTCTTGCCACGCTTCTCGAGAAGGTCCTCGAAGTACCCGAGGAACTTGGGCATGCGCTCGCTGCGGAAGGACTTGGCGCGCTTCTTCGCTTCGCTCTTCTGGTCCTCGTAGGCACGCTCGTGGCTGACGGGGTGGTGCGTGTCGTGTACCTCGGCCACCAGATCCGTGATCGTGAGCTGGTGCTGCAGCACTTCCAGGCGCTGCGCCTCGGTCGTGGGCGCCAGGCCCAGCTGGGGACCCAAGTAGTGGAGGATCGCCGCCACCTGCGCCACGACGACGTCGCCATGCACGAGGATCGGCGGCGCGAAGGGCCGCACGGCGCCGCGCGTGCCGGCCAAGGCGGCCTGGATTGGTGCGTACCCGCCGCCGCGCTGCTCGGGCATGCGCGCAATGTCTGTGTACGATGCACCGGAATCTTCCAGGGCGAGCCGGACGAACTCGCCCCGGCCCTGGATCTCGGGCCAGTAGATCAACTCATAGCGCGGCGCGCTCGTTTTTTTCTTGGACACGGCCATTGGATTGCCCTTCTTTCAGATGCCGTAGCGCGCGCGGTCGGCGCGGACGATCTCCACGTAGTATTCGGACGGCTGGTGCCCCTGCATCTCGCCGGCCTCGACCGCCGCTTCGAGCTTCTTTTTCAGGTCGCCGATGAGACGGGACGGCGGCAGGCCGAAGGCCTTCATGATCTCGTCGCCGACGCCCTTGGGCAGCGGCGGGATCACCGCGTCTTCGGCGGCGAGCATGCGAATGCGTTCGGCGAGCTCCTCGATCTGGTTCAGGCCCTTGCGTTTCTTTTCCGGACGTTTCGTGGTGATGTCCGCGCGGGACAGGCACAGCAGATCGTCCAGGTAGCAGCCCATCTCGCGGGCGAAACGGCGCACCGCGCTGTCGGTCCAGCCAGGCTCGTACTGCGCGGCACGCAGGTGGTGCAGGATCAAGAAGCGCACCGAGTCCTTCAGCGCCGCTTCGGGCGCAAAAAGACCCATGCGCCGGTCGAACTTGTCGAACATGCGCGTGCCTACCTCGGCGTGGCCGAGGAACTGCACCTTGCCGTCCGGCGTGAACGTGCGCGTCTTGACCTTGCCAACGTCGTGGAAGAGCGACGACCAGCGTACCTCGAGCCGGGGTACGGCCTGGCGCACGACCTGTTTGGTGTGCTTCCACACGTCCTTGTGCCGCCACTCGCCATCGCCGAAGCCGACCATGGCGTGCACTTCGGGAAAGATGGCGGCCAGCGCCCCGCCCTCGAGCAGGGCGTCGAGACCGGCCTCCGGGTCTTCGCCCATGATCACGCGGTCGAGCGCGCCGCGCACCACGGCGTGGTCCAGCTTGGCCAGCG
>JAYUXI010000222.1:0-4463 GCA_043753085.1 Myxococcales bacterium
TTCGGCGACATCGTCACCGATCTCGGCGCCGGCCTGCAGGGGGGTCTGGGCATGGCGGGCAGCGCCAACGTGCACTGGTCGGATCCGTCGCGGCCGGCACTGTTCGAGCCGGTGCACGGCTCGGCGCCGCCACTAGCCGGCAAGGATCTGGCCAACCCGTTCGCGAGCTTCCTCACGGTCGGCATGATGCTCACCTACCTCGGCTATCCGGACGAGGAGCAGCGCATCGAGGCGGCGATCAAGCAGGCCCTGGACGAGCGCCGCTGCACGCGTGACGTGGGCGGCGAGCTTGGCACGAAGGCGGCGGCCGACGCCGTGCTCGGCCTCTTGAGCTGAGCTTTCGCGAGCGAAGCGCCGCCATCGGGTCGGCCAGGGGAAATAGTTTGGAACTTTTGCCGGCCCACGATGCCGGACGGCGAGGTACTTTTCCGTTCATGACCCGGGCCATCGTCGCTGCACTCGCCGTCGCCATCGTGGGAATCGCCGTGCTCGCTGCCTCCGTGCAGAAGGCGCGGGCTGCGTTTCCCGCCGCGCCCGCCGGCTTGGCCCAGCTCGAAGACGCGCACCTGCAGGCGCCCCACGATTCAGCCACTCGCGCTGCCCTGGTGAAGGGATACCTCGCGGCCAAGGCCCAGGGCGCCGCCGCGGTGCTGGTTGCCCGCGAGCTGCGGGTGGCTCGCAGAGGCGGGGCGGCACCGACGGCCGAGCTTTTGCATCTGGCGGCTGGCGTCGAGTTCCAGATGGGCCACGCCACCTTGGCCTTGGCCCTCGAGGCCGAGGCCAAGGAGCGCTGCGCTGGCGCGCCCTGCGTGGACGCCGGCGGCGCCCCGCTGTCTGCCGACGTGGAGCGGCGCCATGCGCTCCTCCAAGAATTCGTCCGTCTCGGCGTCGAAGATCCGATCGCGCACCCCGAAGAAAGCGCCGTCGCGTACCAGCGCGCCGGCCGTGGCGTAACCTTCAGCACGGCAGGACTCGACCTCCCATGACGAAAAGGCGTTCGCTCGCGCCGGCCGCCACGAGGTAAGACAAGCTCGCGCTTCAGGCGGCGGGCGCAAGCGCGGCGCGGATCACCGCATCGGCCTCGGCGGGCAGGCTGGTCCTGAGCAGCGTCGCGCCGCTGAAGCGGTGCATCTCGGCCAGAAAGGCCTCGTCGTCGACGCTGCTCACGAGCAAGGCCAGCGCCACGGTGCCGGGTTGCACGGCGGTGCGCAACGAGTCGAGGGTTTCGTTCTGGATGCCGAGATCCGTGAAGGCTGCCGCCAACGCGCCGACGCCAGCGCTGATCACGCCGCCGAGTACGGTGCCCGCGGGCCCGCCGAACAGCGTGCCCACCAGGGCGCCCCACATGCCGCTGCGCAACGCCGCGTCGCCGGGCGACGTGTCGACGGTTTGCCGAACGTGCACGCTGCCGTCGGCATCCTTGGCGAGAAACACGGCATCCTGCAGCGTGATGCGCGCCTCGGTTTGCAGGCGCGATACCGCCAGGTAGAACTCCTCGGCTTTCAGCGCGGATTCGAACGAGAGCACGACGAGGCTGCTGGAGGCGGCGATTTCCATGGCAGGACCGTGGCAATTCCGCAGGGATTGCGCAAGGACCGCGCTCGCGGGACTGGCACTTCCCCCCGTCGTCGCGCTACACAGCTGACCGAATCATGACAATCGAAAGCGCAGCTCGGTCGGCCGCCAACGGAATCTCGGCCCACGCACTCGCGACTCCGACCACGACCGCACGGCGGGTTCGCACGATCACGTCGGGCACGGCGCAGCCTGCAGACGAAGCGGAGCTGCTCGATCTGCTGGAGCTCGGCAAGGACGTGCTCACGCCGCTCGAGAAAGCGCAGATTCGCTTCGTGCGGAACACGTTCGAGCCCGGCGTCGTGGACACGGTGGTGCGCATGCTGCAACGCCGACTCGGCGCATTCTGGATCGAGCAGTGCGTGAAGAACGTGCGCAAGGTGCACGGAATCGAGCGTCTCGGTACGCTGGACCCGAACAAGAGCTACATCTGCGTGTCCAACCACCGCAGCTTCTTCGACATGTACTTGATCACCGCCTTCCTCGTGTGGCGCGATTTGCTGCCGCACCGGATCCTGTTTCCGGTGCGCTCGAAGTTCTTCTACGACAACCCGGCCGGCCTGCTGGTCAACGGCGTGATGAGCTTCTTCGCGATGTACCCGCCGGTGTTCCGCGAGCGCAAGCGCATGTTCCTGAACCGCGCCATGATGGACGAGACCAGCCGTTTGCTCCGCGCCGGCGGCATGTTCGTGGGGTTGCACCCCGAAGGTCAGCGCAGCCAGGGCGACGATCCCTACGCGCTGCTGCCCGCACGTTTCGGCGTCGGCAAGATCATCCAGGATTCCGGGGCCGTGGTGATCCCCGCGTTCGTGAACGGCCTCGGCAACGACCTGCCGAAGCAGTTGCGCGGCAACTTCGACGGCAGCGGCGGCGACGTGAACCTGGTGTTCGGTGCGCCGGTGAATCTCTCCGAGTTCCAGGGCGCGCCACGCTCGCAGAAGAGCCAGGTCGCCATCGCCGAGCGCTGTCTCGATGCGGTGCGTGCGCTCGGCTGCGAGGAAAAGCACATCCGCCAGGGCGCGTGACGAGCTCCGGGCCCGGGGCTAGGCTCCGTCGCCATGAAGAAGTACGCCTCCGTGGTTGCCACTGTGCTCGTCGCCTGCGCCTACGGTTGCAGCAAAGCCCAGCCCCCGACCGAAACGCAGACCACCGGCGCCCGGTCCGAGTCCGCGTCCCTGCGGACTGCCGCACCAGCGTTCGAGCTCCCCGGCCTCGACGGCAAGAAGGTCAAGCTCGACGACTTCAAGGGCAAGACGGTGGTGCTCGAGTGGTTCAACCCGGAATGCCCCTACGTGGTCAACGCGCACACGAAAGGCTCGCTCGTCACCGCCGCCAAGACCTGGCAGGACAAGGGTGTGGTGTGGCTCGCCATCAACTCGGCGGCGCCCGGCAAACAAGGCCACGGCCTCGAGGTGAACCAGGCCGGCAAAGCCAAGCTCGCCGTTCAAAACCCGATCCTGTTCGACGCGGACGGCAGCGTCGGCAAGGCCTACGGCGCCAAGAACACGCCGCACATGTTCGTGGTCGATCCGGAGGGAAAGCTGGCCTATCGCGGCGCCATCGACAACTCGCCCGACGGCGAGGGCCAGTCGCCGACGGACGGCAAGCTGGTGAACTACGTGAGCCAGGCGCTCGAAGAGCTGGCCGCGGGCAAGCCGGTGTCGGTGCCGGAAACCAAGGCCTACGGCTGCGGCGTCAAGTACGGCAGCTGACGATGGCGGTTGCGTGAACACCCGCGAGCGCGGTTAGATGACGGGGCAATGAGCCGCGGGAGAATCGGATGACCAGAGACGAGATGATCACGGAAGTGAAACGGATCATGGGCCACTTCCGGGACGGCCAAAATCAAGCTGCCTACGAAGCGTTTCAGGCCCTGCTCGAGCGTCCGACATTCAACCAGCTGCAACCGGCGGACCAGCGTCAGGCGCTCAAGCTCCTGATCCAGGGCAAGCGCACCGAGCTTGGCATGCACCGCGATCTCAAAGCGCAGGATCCGCTCGACCTCTCCATACAGTGCTCGCACCGCGCCGCGCTGCAGCCACTCACCGAGCTCGTATCCACGCTCGGCGATCCGGAAGATTTCGAGCTCCTCGGCATGGTGCACCAGCGTCTCGGCAACCACGACAGCGCGTCGTCGATTTACCGCGCCGGCCTGCAGATCGAGCGAGAGCGCTCGCCGCAGTCGGATCTGTGCGGCGCACTGATGACGCGCCTTTCGTCGGTGTAGCGGCGAGTCAGCGGCTGCCGAGCGGTGCCAGCAACCCGCCCAGGCCTTCGAGGCCGGGCATTTTCTGCAGGCCCTTTGCGCTGGCTGCTGCGATCTGCGCCTGCGTCACCGTGCCCGTCACCGAGTAGGGCACATCGACGTTGAGCTTCTCGCCGCCGATGTTCACGGTGCCGTCTATCACGTAGGGAATGGTTGGCTTTTGCATGGCCAGTACACCGAGTGCGGCCAGGCCCGAATAGTTGAGCGTGACCGGCACGCTCATCTCGGTGGTGCCACCTGCGGGCAGCGAGAACGGCGTGGTGACCTGGACCGTGCCGGCATCGATCTTGCCGCCGTCGAAGACGAGATGCGCCCGGAACGAGTTGGCCGAGAGCGCGAAGCCGTTGGGGTTGAATGCCGCAAGCTTGATGAGGAAGCTGGCGCCGGTGGGCGTGAGCTCGGTGAGCACGACCTCGCGCGGTGTGAGCTGCGGCGCCTGCGGCTTCTGGCAGGCGCAGGTCAAGGCCAACAGAACCACGGAAGCAACCTGAGAGAACGAATTCATGTACAGCAGACTAGTCTCGACCGGCGCAATTCACGCGCCCGCCGAACACGGTCGTCGCAGTGCTTGCCCGTCCCGTGAATCGGTGGACGGTTGTCTAGCTCGGCGGTGTGAAAACGC
>JAYUXI010000223.1:0-1716 GCA_043753085.1 Myxococcales bacterium
GTCTGCCCGACACCTGGCGCGTTCGGGTGGGCGGCACGCCCGCGGTGATCACGCTCGGGGTAGAAGAGCTGCTCGTCGCCAGCCTGCGTGGCGATCGCGGCCTCGTCGACGTCGGCGGTACGCCTCTGCTCCCCGGTGACGTGGCGTGCGTGCGTTCCGGCTCGCGCATCACCTGGCGGCGCGTGCTCGAGGTGCGCGACGGCGCGGCCTTCGTGCGCGCCGACGTGGCGCCTTTCGCCGACGGCTGGCTACGCGTCACCGGGCCGGGTGCCACGCTGATAGGCCGGGTTGCGCGGCGTCCACAGGATCTACTGGCACGCGTGAGCAGTACACGCTTCGTCCATGCCAACTGGCTCGGCGCCATGGGCCTCGGTCACATGAAGGCGGCGCGGCGCCGCTTCGCTGCACGCATCAAGTCGCGGCCGGTCTTGCGCGTGCCGTTCCGCACCAAGCTGCTGTCGCCCTCGGAATGGCCGAGCGTGCAATCGTTCTGGCAACGCGCGAGCGGGCGGTCGTTGCCGCTCGGCGCGCCGCGCGGTGCTTACGTGGTGGGGCTCTTCGCCGAGCACGCGCGGCTGGTGGGTGTGAACGTGCAGCTGGTCACCGGCGACGAAGCGTACTCGGCGTACACGATGATCGAGCGGGGCTACCGCGACGCCGGCGGCAGTCGCCTGCTGCTGGACGAAGCCATCCGCGTGGCCGAGGCTCTCGACATCGTGCGCGTCTACGTACACATCCACGCGCGCAACGTGCCGTCGCTCGCGGCGTACCAGCGCGCGAGCTTTCGCTTTTCGCACTGGTGGGCCGACGATGCCGATCCGATGCTGTCGGCCGAGCGGCAGTGGCGCGTGTTCGAGCGCATGCTGTAACGCATCGGCATGGGCCGTATCACTCGCCGCGTTCCCGGTGCCGATCGAGGTAATTCCGATGGCGCGCGAGCACGCTGGCCGAGCTCAGGGGGGGCATCGGTGTGGCGCAAAGGGTTCGTGACGGACGACGGCAAGCAGCTTCCGGGCATCGCCACCGTCGGGAGCGTGGCGCTGGCGGCTACCGATCTGGATGCTCCTCGCGAGTCGAAGACCAGCGCAGAGCTCTGGCGTGCGAGCGTCGAGGAGCTCGGTTGCTCGGTTGCTCGGCCGAGTTGGCTTTGGACATGCTCTCGATTCTCGACGGCCGTCTCCGTGACAGCGCTGTTGGTGGCTCGACTTGCCGCAGATCCGTCGTAGGTCACGCCGGAGCGCAGGTTCGCGCTTGCACCGGTTGTCAGCGTGCGGTAATCGCCTGCGCTCATTCCGGAGTAGCTCAGTGGTAGAGCAGGCGGCTGTTAACCGCCGGGTCGTAGGTTCAAGTCCTACCTCCGGAGCCAAAGGCAGCCGCCCGCGAGCTTCGCGGGCGGCTTTGGCAGACAGCGACCTCGGAGCGCAATCTCCCGAGTCGTTGCTTTTCTAGCGATGGAATGTGCGGGTTTTGGCGCGCGGCGGGGTGGTGGCGCGCGTGCCATCGTGGTCGTTTGCCACACGTGCCTGCCACTCGGCAAACTCAGTCAGGGTGCAGCCAGAGTCAGAGCGGATAACGGCCGGTTCGAGCTTGGACTGCTCGCACCTCGCGTGAGCCGTCGCACTGGCGATCGGTCCTGCGCTGCCTTCGGCGCATCGTCCATTTGGACGATGTACGTGCTGCAGCGATCCTCGGTAACGTTTGGCAATGTCTTACTCG
>JAYUXI010000224.1:0-1714 GCA_043753085.1 Myxococcales bacterium
TGGGCCGGCGCGGTCAACCTGGGCTTCGCCTACTACGGCAAGACGTCGAACCTGGACGGGCCTTGTGTGTTCTACGCGGTCCTTTCGGTCTGGCTGCTGGCCCGCGATCAGCTAGCCCCCAGCACCCGGCACAAGGTGCTGGCCGCGCTGGCCGCCGTCTGCGCCGTCACCACGAAGGATCAGGCCTACGCCAACTTCGTGCTGGTGCTGCCGGTCTGTGTGATCGCGTCGGTGCTGCACACGCGCCGGCTCACGCCGTGGCTCGGGGCGTGCGCTGCCGGGCTGGCCGGTTTCGCGGTGGCGTCCACGCTGCTGTTCAACCCGACGGGCTTCATGGCGCGCATGGCGTTCTTGCGGGGCAGCGCGTCGCAGGACTTCGTCCTGTACTCGGCCGATTGGAGCGGGCGTCTGGCAGCGTTCACCGGCTCGCTCGGCAGCGTCCGCAACCTGCTGGGTGCACCGCTACTTGGCCTTGCCGTCATGGGTCTGGTCGCGGTTGCGGTCCAGCGCACCACCGCGAGGCGCCGGGTCGCGCGTGTCTTGCCGGGCCTCGCCGCGCTGTCGTTCTTGCTCTTTTTCAACTGCGTGGCACGCCGCGGGGAAGAGCGCTTCGTTCTGTCGCAGAGCGCGTTCGCCGCCTACTACGTCGGCCTCGGCGTGGCCTGGCTGGGCACGCGCCTCTCTGGCCAGCTCGCCCTGCCAATCCGCTTCATCGCGCCGGTGCTGATGCTGCCCGCGCTGTACCGCTCGGTCTCGCTCGACGCGGGCATGCTTCGCGATCCACGCTACGACGTGGAGCAATGGCTCGAGCGGCACGCGCATCCTGGTGACGTCGTCGAGACCTACGGCATCAATGTGTATCTTCCCCGCTTTCCGCAGGGCGCGGTACGCGTATCGCCTCCTGCGGCGCCGGCCCACAATCCCGTGCCTGGTCTGCGCGAGGTCACCGAACGCTTTTCGGCCATCGAAGCCCGGCATCCGCGTTTCGTCGTCGTTCCGCACGCGTTCGCCTGGCGCTATCGGAACGGCGGCGGCATCGACCCGAACGCAGCAGGATACGTGATCTCGCCGAGCGCGCAGCGTTTTGCCGCGAGCGACGACGGCTCGGCCTACTTCCAGAGCCTGTTCGACGGACGCCTCGCGTACCGCTCGGTGTTCGAGGCCCATTGCGACGAAACGTATTTCGTGCGGATCGTGCTGCACGCGTCGATCTGCGAGCAGGTCACGGTGTTCGAGCGCACCAACGCCGCGTCTCCTTGACGTTTTTTCACAAGAATCCCCGTACGCCCTTCGCAAAGAGCGTGGCTCGCGGTTCTGGCTGGAGATTCCTGCAGCGGGCGCCGGAGGATCGTAACGCTAGACCGCGAAACCGCCCAGGCGCGCGCGTTCGGCGTCGATGTGCTCGGCCATCCGCCCGACGTCGCGCATGAAGACGTGCATCAGCAGCGGCGCGGCGGGAAAAAACACCATGCTGCAGATGGCCATGGCCATGCCGACGTTGCGTGGTGACTGCCGGCCTGGCGTGTATTGTGCAGACAAAACCTCGAGGGCGTCGCACGTCGCGAAGGCGGCGGCGAACGTCCAGTAGATGCTGAAGTACGGAATCAGGTGGCCGTACGCCGCGAACCCCGGCGACATCACGCCGCTCCACGTCTTGGTCACCCGGTGCGACGGCGGGATCCACGACCAGATCTGGTAAAACCACACCATCTTC
>JAYUXI010000225.1:0-4446 GCA_043753085.1 Myxococcales bacterium
GCCGGCCTCGGTGCGGAGAGCACGTGGCCAAAACCCGTGCAGGATCCATTCGTCGACTACACCGACGTCGGTCGCCTGGTGAAGGTGGGCGGCGTGCCGCAGGTCACGCTCGACGAGCTCTCAAAGATCGACGACGAGTGGAACGGGTGCGCCCAGAAGATCTGGAAGGCTGCGCAGCCGAAGCTCGAGGTCGGGAAGTTTCGCCCCGAAGACGCCAAGGCGCTCAGCGTGAAGACGCAGACCACGTGCCGCAAATCGCTCGACCAGTTCGAGGACAAGCTGGTGGCCTTCGTCGACCAACGCAAAGCCGCCCGCGCCGCGCTCTTCGAAAAGGCCAAGGCGCGCGCCGCGCAGCTCGGCATCGCCAAGTAATCAGGCCGGCCTGCGGGCCACGAAAACGACATGCCGTGCGCCGGCCCCGCGGTGGGCCCGCACGGCTTTTTCGTGAGCGCCTTCGAAGCCGGCGGCGGTGAGCGTGCGCACGTATGCGGGATCGGAGCCGGCCGACCATACCGCGAATACGCCGCCCGGACGCAGCGCGGCGAGCGCAGCCCGTGAGCCGCGCTCGCCGTAGAGCGCCGCGTTCGCCGCGTGTGCCACCACGGCGGGGCCATTGTCCACGTCGAGCAGAATCACGTCGAAGCGCTGCTCGTCGACGCCGCCCCGTGCGATCGCGTCTTTCACGTCGCCGAGCTGCACCGAGACGCGTGCATCCTGCAGCGGGTTGCCAGCGAGCGGCGCAAGGGGACCTTGGTTCCATTCGACGAGTGCGGCCACCAGCTCGGAGACGACGACCACGCCCGTCGGGGCCAGGCGGTCGAGCACGGCGCGCAGGGTGTAGCCGAGGCCGAGCCCGCCGACGAGCACCCGCCGTGGGGCCGCGCCGAGTGCCTCGCAGCCGAGCGTCGCGAGCTCCACCTCCGAGCCGAACGTGCGGCTCGACATGAGCATCTGTCCGCCGGCGCGCACGATCCACGCGTCTCCGTGGCGTACGAGCTCGAGCGCGACGCCGTCCGGGGCAAGCTTTTTGTCGACGACGACCCACGGCTGCATCACGAGGAACCTAGCCGTTCTTGAGCGAATCGAGCGGCCGGACTACGCTGCGCTCCCAACATGGCCAAGTACGACACGCTGGTGGAGCTCTGGAAACGAGCAATCGAAACGCATCCGGATCGGCCCCTGTTCGGGACCAAAGTTGGCGCCGGCGCCGATGCCGAGTGGCGCTGGACCACCTACCTGGAGTTCGGCCGCGCGGTCGACAAGCTGCGCGCCAGCTTCCACGAGCTCGGCATTGGCAAGGCCGACAAGGTGGCGATCATCGCCAACAACCGCGTCGAGTGGGCGGTGGCCTGCTACGCCGCGTACGGCATCGGCGCGGCTTTCGTGCCGATGTACGAAGCGCAATCGTCCAAGGAGTGGAACTACATCCTGCGCGACGCCTCGGCGAAGTGCGTCGTCGTCGCAACCGACGCGATCGCCCACAAGCTCGCCGCCTTCGAGCTGCCCGAGCTGCGCCACGTGGTGAGCCTCGACCCCTCCACCGCCGCAGACGTGGCGGCCGACCGGCAGATCCACAAGTACGCAGAGCTGCTTCGCACCGAATCCACGTTCGAGGCGGTCAACCCGAGCCCGCACGACATCGCCAGCCTGATCTACACGAGCGGCACCACCGGCCAGCCAAAAGGCGTGATGCTCAGCCACCGCAACATCGCGGCGAACGTGAATTCGTGCATGGAATTCTTGCCGATGACGCCGTCTGACCGCTCGCTCTCGTTTTTGCCGTGGGCTCACGTCTTCGGCCAAACCGCCGAGCTGCACATGTTCCTGGCCACTGGCGCCAGCATGGCGTTGGCCGAATCGGTCGAGAAGATCCTGCCGAACCTACAAGAGGTGCGGCCCACGGTGCTGGTCAGCGTGCCGCGCATCTTCAACCGCATCTACACGACCGTGCAGGCGCAGATCGCCGCGAAGCCTGCGTTCATCCAGGCGGCCGTGAAGAGCGCGCTGGCCACCCGGCACAAGATGCGCGAGGGCGAATCACCCGGCCTCGCGGCGAAGCTGGTGCTCGCCCTCACCGACCGCGTCGTGTTCTCGAAGGTGCGCGCCCGCTTCGGC
This sequence comes from Myxococcales bacterium, assembly GCA_043753085.1. Taxonomy (GTDB): domain Bacteria; phylum Myxococcota_A; class Polyangia; order Polyangiales; family Polyangiaceae; genus JAYUXI01. The sequence continues at coordinate 2,116 of JAYUXI010000225.1, forward strand.
GGGCGTCTGCGCTACGCCGTTTCGGGCGGCGCTGCGCTCTCGCCCGACGTGGCCGAGTTCGTCGACAGCCTCGGCATCTCGGTCTTCGAGGGCTACGGACTCACCGAAACCTCGCCCGTGCTGGCGGTGAACCGTCCGGGCTACCATCGCATCGGTACCGTCGGGCAACCGATCCCGGGCGTGCGCATCGTCATCGATCCGGAAGGGGAGATCATCGCCTACGGCGACAACATCATGAAGGGCTATTACAAAAAGCCCGAGGAAACCGCGCTGGTCATGACCGCGGACGGCGGCTTTCGCACCGGCGACATGGGCAAGCTCGAAGATGGCTTTCTGCGCATCACCGGCCGTATCAAGGAGCAGTACAAGCTCGAGAACGGCAAGTACGTGGTACCGACGCCGCTCGAAGAGCAGGTCAAGCTCTCGCCGTACGTGGCCAACGTGATGGTCTATGGCGACAACCGTCCCTACAACATCGCCATCGTCGTGCCGGCGTTCCCCGCGCTCGAAACCTGGGCCGCGCAGAACGGCGTGGAAGGGAAGGGCGCCGCGCTGTTCTCCTCGGACAAGGTGCGCGAGCTGTACGCGAAAGAGGTCGGCAACCTCGGCGAGAAGTTCAAGGGGTTCGAGTCGATCCGGGACTTTTTGCTGGTGCCGGAAGACTTCACCACCGACAACGACATGCTCACGCCCTCGCTCAAATTGAAGCGCCGCGGCGTGATGGATGCCTACGGTGCGGCCATCGACAAGCTCTACGCCGACAACAAGGACAAGCCGCGCGCGCGAGACAACCGCGCCGATGCCTGACGGTTCTCCCGCGGCGGTGCGGGCGGCGGCCATCCAGCTGCAGTCTGCATCCGACGTCGCCCTGAACCTGGCGAACGTGCGCACCTGGGTCACCCGTGCCCACCGCGATTTCGGTGCCACCTTGGTGGTGCTGCCCGAGAACTTTGCCTTCCAGGGCAAGGAGCAAGACAAGCGCGCCGTGGCCGAGAGCCTCGTCGATGCCGGCGGCAGCGCAAGTCTTCCAACGCAGGGGCCCATCGTGTCCACGCTGCGCGAGCTGGCAGCGTCGCTCGGCATCGATCTGATTGCCGGCGGCATGCCGGAGCGCTCGGCCGATCCAGACCGCCCGTACAACACCAGCGTGCACGTCGGTCCCACCGGCGCGGTGCTCGCGCGGTACCGCAAGGTGCACCTTTTCGACGTCGACCCTGGCGACGGCCACGCCTACCGCGAGAGCGCCGGCACCACCCCCGGCGCCGAGCCGGTCCTCACCACCGCCGCGGGAGTGCCGGTCGGCATGACCATTTGTTACGACCTCCGCTTCCCCGAGCTCTACCGGGCGCTGCCATCCGCCCGCGTGTTCACGGTGCCTGCCGCATTCACCTCAGCCACGGGCAAGGACCACTGGCACGTGCTGCTTCGCGCCCGCGCCATCGAGAACCAGGTGTTCGTGATCGCGGCGGCGCAGCACGGCACCCATCCCGAAACCACGCGCACCACGTACGGCAAAAGCCTGATCGTCGATCCCTGGGGCGACGTCTTGGCGCAGGCCGCCGAAGGCCTCGGCCTGTGCGTGGCCGAGCTCGATTTCACGCGGCAAGACGCGGTCCGCGCGAGCATGCCGGTGCGTGACCACGAGCGGATCGGGCGCTGATCCGACATTGACACTTCACGCCGTGCGGCACTACATCCTAGGAACTACGTATGTATGCAACCTACGGCCCCGTCCTCGCGATGTTCTTCGTGGCGTTCCTGCTGGCCGGCCTCTTCTGGACCGGCGCGACGCTACTCGGTCCGAAGAACCCCACGCCCGAAAAGATGATGCCGTTCGAGTGCGGCAGCGAGTCGACCGGCGGTCGGCACCTGAAGCTCTCGGTCAAGTTCTACCTCACGGCCATCCTGTTCGTCGTCTTCGACATCGAAGCGGTGTTCATCTACCCGTGGGCAATCAAGTTCAAAGATCTTGGCTGGAACGGCCTCGTCTCCATGTTCGGGTTCCTGGCGACGGTCGTCGTGGCGCTCGTTTACGTGTGGCGCAAAGGCGCGCTGGAGTGGGAAAAATGACCGACTCTCGACAGGTTACTCTCTCCGGCAGCGAGTCCGGATTCGCCACCACCAAGCTCGACGCACTGCTCGGCTGGGCCCGCAAGTACTCGCTGTTCCAGTATCCGTTCATCACGGCATGCTGCGGCATGGAGTTCATGGCGCTGGCCAGCCCGCGCTTCGACCTCGCCCGTTTCGGCGCCGAAGCCCCGCGCTTCTCGCCGCGTCAGTCGGATCTGCTCTGGGTCGTCGGCACCATCAGCCAGCGCCAGGCGCCGGCGC
>JAYUXI010000226.1:0-4444 GCA_043753085.1 Myxococcales bacterium
CACGGCGCGCCTCGAGACCGACCGGCCCGCCGTGCAAGGCTCGATTGGCTACAACTACGGACGGCTACCGTTCGACGTCGGCGCCAACGTCTTCCGCTCGCTGGCGCCGCGCGGCGGGTACGTCTTGAACGGCCAGGAACGAACCCTCACCGAAGAGACCGTCGGCGCCTCCACCACGGCGGCGTTTTATCGCAGTCGCGCGTACGTCTCGCAGTCGCTCGGAGTCAGCTACTCGCTGGCGCGGCGCGGCGTCGACTTTCCCGACGCTCGGACGCAGCTCAATCCGTACGACCGGCCGCAGACGTTCCCGCGCGGAACGGTAGGGTTGCTCGGGGTGAATTACTCGTTTTCCAACATCGAAGGCCGGTTGTGGTCGGTCGGTCCGGAGAAGGGCATCACCGTGAGCCTGGCCACGAATCTCAGCGATCCGGCCCTGGCCAGCCAGTACCGTGGCGTGACGGCGACAGCGAACGCGACGGCGTATTATCCGATGCCGTGGCTTCGTCACCACGTGCTGGCGCTGCACGGGGGCGGCGGCCTGGCGGTGGGCGATTACCCAGGCCGAAGCGCGTTCTACGTCGGCGGCTTCGTCGACGTACCCTTCACCGACACGATCCAGAAGCAGGTCATCCAGGGGGGCTTCGTGCTCCGCGGCTACGATCCGGTGGTGGTGTTCGGCTCGCAGTACGTGCTCGGCAATGCAGAATACAGGTTTCCCATTCTGAACATCGACCGTGGCCTCTCCACGTTGCCGATTTTCATCAACCGCATCACAGGCAACGTCTTCTTCGACTACGGCAGCGCCTTCGACGACGTCCGCGTCTCGAAGTTCAAAAGCGGTACCGGGGCCGAGGCCTGGTTCGATCTGATCCTGGGCTACAACTTCTCGGTCACCATGCGTCTCGGCTATGGCCGCGGCCTTGCCAGCGAAGGCAAAAACCAGGTGTACTTCCTTGCCGTCTCGCCGTTCTGACCAGCGCAGATTCCTCCCTTTTCGACGGGCTGCTATATGGTCTGCGTCATGGGCAAAGTAGTCGCGGTGGTCGGTGCAACGGGCGCGGTGGGGCGGGTCATGCTCGAGGTGCTCGAGCGCCGGAATTTCCCCGTGGACCGCTTGGTGGCGCTGGCCAGTGCGCGCAGCGCCGGGGGCACGGTGCGCTTTCGCGGACAGGACGTCCGCATCGAATCCGCGTACGCTGCCGACTATTCCGGGATCGACGTGGCGCTGTTCTCGGCCGGCGGGTCGGTCGCCAAGGAGCTCGCCCCGAAGGTGGCGGCTGCTGGCGCCGTCGTGATCGACAACTCCAGCGCCTGGCGCATGGATCCAGACGTGCCGCTGGTAGTACCCGAGGTCAACCCCGAGGCGGCCAAGCTGCGCCCCAAGGGAATCATCGCCAACCCGAACTGCTCCACCATCCAGATGGTGGTGGCCCTGGCCCCGCTGCACCGCGAAGCGCGTGTGCGCCGCATCGTGGTGTCGACATACCAGGCCGCCAGCGGCAAGGGGCAGGCCGCCGTGACCGACCTCAGAGAGCAAGCTGCCCGCATGCTCCGCGGTGAGCCCGCAGCGCCGAGCGTGTTTCCCGGTGCCCTCGCGTTCAACGTGCTCTGCGACTGGACAGCCGGCGCGGACGACTACTCCGAAGAGGAATGGAAGATGGTGCACGAGACCCGCAAGATTATGCAAGATGCAACCATCGGGGTGTCGCCGACCGCCGTGCGCGTGCCGGTGATCCACGGTCATGCCGAAAGCATCTACGTCGAGTTCGAGCGCCCGCTCACGCCAGCCCGCGCCAAGGAGTTGCTGCAGAACGCACCCGGCGTGGTGCTCATGGGCGATGCGTACGCGCCCGGAAATCACCCGCAGCCGCTGCACGCCGAGGGCCGAGACGAGGTTTTCGTCGGGCGCATCCGCGCCGATCTGGCGGTGCCCGGCGCTCTCAACCTGTTCGTCGTGGCAGACAACCTGCGCAAGGGCGCGGCCACCAACGCCGTGCAGATCGCCGAGCTACTTTGACCTGGTCGCCTTCGTCGTGGCGAGAAAAACCCGTCGCGCAGGAAGTCGTTTACGACGACCAGCCGGCGCTCGAGCGTGCGCTCGCACGCCTGCGCGATCTGCCTCCGCTGGTCACGTCGTGGGAGATCGAGCGCCTCAAGTCGCAGCTCGCCGAAGCGGGCGAAGGCAAACGCTTCGTGCTGCAAGGCGGCGACTGCGCCGAGACCTTGGCTGACTGCCGCTCCGATGTGGTCGTGGCCAAGCTGAAGATCCTGTTGCAGATGTCGCTCGTGCTCATCTACGGCGCCAAGCGCCCGGTGGTGCGCATCGGGCGCCTGGCCGGCCAGTACGCCAAGCCGCGCTCCAGCCCGCTCGAGACCAAGGACGGCCTCACGCTGCCCAGCTACTTCGGCGATCTGGTCAACCGCCGCGACTTCACGGCCGAGGCCCGCCGCGCGGATCCCGAGCTCTTGGTCACCGGCTACATGCACGCCGCGCTTACCCTCAACTTCGTGCGCTCGCTCGCCGCGGCCGGCTTCGCCGACTTGCAGCATCCCGAGCAGTGGGATCTGGTGTTCGCCGGTCGCGCCGACCTCTCCGATGACCTGCGTGAGCACTACACGCAGCTCACCCGGGTCATGCGCGGCTCCTTGGCGTTCATGGAAGCCCTGGGCGAGCGCTCCGTCACCGAGCTCGGTCGGGTCGAGTTCTTCACCAGCCACGAGGGCTTGAATCTTCACTACGAACAAGCGCAGACTCGCACGGTGCCGCGCCGAGAAGGCGCCTACGATCTCACCACGCACCTGCCGTGGATCGGCGAGCGTACGCGTTCGCTCGAGGGCGCCCACGTCGAGTTTTTTCGCGGCATCGCCAACCCCGTCGGCGTCAAGCTCGGGCCCAAGAGCACGGCCGATGATGCGCTCGCGTTGGCCCGCGCGCTCAACCCGAAGTGCGAGCCCGGCAAGATGGTGTTCATCTCGCGCCTCGGCAAGGACAGCGCCGGCCACGTCGAAGGGTTGGCCCGCGCGCTGAAGGCAGCGGGCGAGCCGGTCGTGTGGCTGTGCGATCCCATGCACGGCAACACGCGCTCCACCAAGACCGGCCAGAAAACGCGTGACGTCACCGACGTCCTCGCCGAGATCAAAGGCACGTTGGCCGCGCACCAGCGCGCCGGCACGCACTTGGCCGGCGTCCACGTCGAGCTCACCGGCGACGACGTCACGGAGTGTGTCGGCGGCGAGGTGCGCGAGGAAGATCTCGACCGCAACTACGCCACCGTCTGCGATCCGCGTCTCAACTACCGCCAGTCGCTCGAGCTGGCCTTCGCGATGGCGCGCGAGCTCGGTCGCTGACACCGAAAGCGGTGGAACGGTGCGCTGAAAGCGGCACTGGTACGCCTGTGCGTGCCAATCGGAGGCTGCGCCGCGCGCAGCGCCTTGCTCCCGGAGAGAGCTTCGGGTATCTCCGTCAAACCACATCGCGCGAGCCGATGTGCGCTTGAATCCGTGCTTGCCGCCTAGCGTTTAGCCCCCCAGACTCAAGAAGTACGCGGACGAGGTAGTGAATGGGTAGTCGGATGACCTGGCCGGAAATTCGCCAAAGCGTGTCGTATCGTGGCCGCTGGGTTGCGATCGACCGGTGCGTGTACGATGCGAAGACCGCCAAGCCTCTCGAGGGCAGCGTGGTGGACGCCGACGACGATCTGGTGGAGCTGTGCGCGCGCATTCGCACCGGCGCCAACAAGCACTGCGCCATCCTGTTCTGCGAGGACGAAGAGCTGGAGCAGCCCCGGCCCTCCGAGCGCATGCGCCGTGCTGCGCACTGAAACCGAAGCGCTTCGTGCCCGTTGAGCATTCTGATTCTGGAGCGTATCGTTCCAGAAGATGGACTTGCGCGAGGTCGAAGCATTGATGGCCGAGCTCGAGTCGCGCACGGACCGTCTGCGTGCATTGTTCGAGCAGTACTTTCTCGGCTTCGAGCGTCTCGAGCCCTCGGTGCCGCGCAAGGACGTGGAGCGGCGCTTCCAGCAGCTGCTCAAGGTGCCGTTTCGGAACACCGCCCTGCGCTTTCGGTTCACGATGCTGCAGCAGCGGTACAACACGTACCAGACGTATTGGATGCGCACGTGCCGGAAGATCGAGGACGGAACCTACAAGCGGCAGATCCAGCGCACGAAGGCCAAGGAGGCCGACTACCTGCGCAACGTCGAGACCGCGGCGGCGGAAGAGGCCCCGATCGAGATCGTCGAGCTCGACGGGCTCGACGGGCTCGACTTCGAAGAGAGCCTCGAATCCGCGGCGCCCACACTGCCGCCGCGGAAGATGAGCGACGCGCCCGCTGCGGCCGCCGCCGCCGAGCAGGGCAAGGCCTGGAACAAGCCGGCGACCGGCAACACCTTCGACACGCGCCCCACCACGCCCCGGATGAAGGCCGTACGCATCCCGGTCG
>JAYUXI010000227.1:0-4443 GCA_043753085.1 Myxococcales bacterium
ATCGCGCTGCCCGTGCGCGAATCGCGTGCGGCCCAGCGGCCCTTCTCTGCTGCGCGTGTCTGGTCCCTGCGCTGGCGCGCGGCGCCGACGCACCGAAGAGCGCTCGCGTCGACAAAGCCAAACCGGTTCGGAGCGGGGCGGTCGTGGCGCTCTCGTTCGAAGGCGGGCTCGGCAGCGCCTCGGGCTACCCCAACGACTCGAAGTTGATCAACGACAAGGCGTCGTACGGTCGCACCGGCCCACTTCCCGGTGGAGGCTTCACGCTCTCGGCGGGCGGCGCCCTGGCCGAGTACCTGAACGTCGGGTTTTTCTTTGCCACGTCGGCCTTCTCGAAGAAAGACTCATGGGCGGTGACCAGCGGTGGCGGCGGCATGCGCATCGACGCGTTCCCGTTCACGTGGACCCACAACAAGTGGCTGCGCAGCTGGGCCTTCTACGGGCTGGCCGGGCTCGGCGCCGTGAACGTGAAGTACGAAAAGCCCGGCAGCAACGTCGCCGACCTCGATGGCACGCAGTCGTTTCTGGGCATCGGCAGCTTCCTGGAGGTCCGTCTCGGCGGCTTCGGCATCGGCCCGGAGATCCGCTTCGACGGCGTCGTCACCCGCTCCGCGAGCCGCATCGCGATGGCGCCTGGACTGCGCCTTTCGATCTATCCGTCGCAGCTCTGGTAACGGTCGCTTTCGCTCTATCTGGGGGCATTTCGTCCGGCGGCGGGGTATCGTTCATGCCGTGAATGAGTTGGATCCCTTCGGCATCATCGGGCGCACGCTCGATGGGCAGTATCGAGTCGAGGCGTTCGTCGGTGAGGGGAGCTTCAGCGCGGTGTACCGCGGCATGCAGGACGGCCTCGGCGAGGCCTGCGCGGTCAAGTGCCTCAAGCTGCCGGGCGGGCTCGAGCCGGATCTGATCGAGACCTTCGTTCGCCGCTTCCGCGACGAGAGCAAGCTCCACTATCGCCTCGCGCAGGGTAACCTCAACATCGCGCGCAGCCTCGCCGCGGGCTCCTTCGCCGTCGAGGCCACCGGCCAGGTCGTACCGTACATCGTGTTCGAATGGCTCGAGGGCCGCACGCTCGCGCAGGAAATCGAGGTGCGTCGCGAAGTGGGCGACGGTCCGATGGTGATCGAGGACGCGGTGCGTGTACTCCGCACCGCCGCCGACGCGCTGACGTTCGCGCACTCGCAAGGCGTGGTTCACCGCGACGTCACGCCGGGCAATTTGTTCTTGTTGCGTGCGGCGCACCCGCCCCGCACCAAGGTGCTCGATTTCGGGCTGGCCAAGGTCGTCAGCGATCATGCGATGGACCTCGGACCGCGCGCCCCCACCATGGGGTATCTCAAGCTGTTCTCGCCGGCCTACGCCGCGCCGGAGCAGTTCGATCATCGCTTCGGCGCCATCGGGCCGTGGACGGACGTGTACGCCTTTGCCCAGATCCTCGTCGAGCTGCAGCTCGGGCGCCCGATGTGCGAGGGCGAGAGCTTGGCCGACTACGCCAAGATCGCGATGAACCGCGACCACCGGCCCTCTCCTCGCACCTTCGGCCTCCCCGTGCCCGACACGCTCGAAGCGGTATTTCAGCGCGCGCTCACCGTCGATCCCGCGCAGCGCTACGCCAACCTCGGCGATTTCTGGGCCGAGCTCACCCGCGCCGTCGAAGCCGACGACGGGCAGCCGCTCTCGCGCAAGCCGCAGTTCGCCGAGGAAGACGAGATGACGCATGTGTCCAGCGTCGACGAGATGCGCGGCATCATGGACGGTTTGCGCAGCGTGGGCGTCGAGCCCGCCAAGCAGGTCATCACGCCGTTTGCGCAGCCGGGCGAGCATCCTCCGGCTGGTGCGCGTCAAGCCCTGAACGCCGCCGTCGCCGCTCGTTCCATCGCCCGCATGCCGGCCGCCAGCGGGCCGCTCGGTGGGCGCGTGGTCGGTGCGAAGCCGCCGCCGCCACGACCCTCGCAGGCTGCCGGCAAGCTGCGTACGTCGAGCCCGGCCTTTGCCCGCACCTCGGTCGACCCGCAGCTGCAGCGCGCGAGGGACACTGGCGCATCCGCGGCCCCCGACAAGTTCGCGCGGACCAGCAAAGCCTTCCCGGCTCCTCAAGGCACGCTGCCGGCCACGCCACCGTGGCAGGTCGTCCAATCGCCGGCAGACGGCACGCCGCCAGCGCCCTCCACGCGGCAGCCTTCCTTTGTCGAAGACGACGACGAGCACACTGTCATCCGTGCCCCCGACGAAGATTCCGAAGTGGTCGACCGCTCGAAAAGCGCGCCGCGTCCGAGGGTTGGTTTCGCCAGCCCATTTGCGGGCAGCATGGTCGATCCGCACGCCACCACGGCCCAGCCGTTTCCGCCGGAAGACGCGCGCAGCGGCTCGCTCGGGCAATCCGGCCGTCACAAGTTCGGCGCCACGTTCGCCATGGCCGACCCCATGCGCAACCAGATGCGGCCCGAGCCGTTGCCCGCGCCCGCTTCGGTGCCACAACCGTGGCAGGGACACGGCGGTCCACAGCCGCAGCAGCCGCCGATCCCCGCCGCCAGCGGCCCCATGGCCTCGATGATGGGCGTGCATCATCCCGCGCCCGACCACGGCTCCGGCAGCTTCCCGTTCGCCGCGGCGGGGGGGCAGCCGCAGCAACCGTTCGTGCAGCAACCGTTCGTACAGCAACCATTCGCCCACCAGGGCCAGCAGCAGCAGGGCGGCCCATTCGCGCTCCCGCTCTCCGGGCTGCCCGAACAGCGGGGTCCCGGCGGTGGCGCCATCGCGGCGAACTACTCCGCGCCGGGCGCTCCCACGCCTCCCGTCGCAGACATGTACGCCGTGCCCGTCGCGACGGGCAACAAGAGAGGCCTCTACATCGGTCTCGGCATCGTCGGCATCGTGCTCCTCACCGCCGCATCGTTTGGCCTCACGCGCGCACTGCACGCGCGTTCGGCCGGCGGCGTCACGCCCACCGCGTCGGCTTCGGCGGCGCCACCGCCCGTCGTCGCGCCGCCGCCGCCGGAGCCCCCGCCTGCCATCGCGCCGCCGGAGCCCCCGCCTGCCATCGCGCCGCCGGAGCCGACCAAGTCCGACGAAAAGAAGCCGGTGGTCAAGCCCGAGCCAGTCAAGCCCGAGCCGGTCAAGCCCCAGCCGGTGAAGCCCGCTGGCAACAAGTTCAACATGGCGTCTGCCAACGGCGCGCTCGCGGCCAAAAACGCGCAGATCGCCGGCGTGTGCGCGCGGCGTACGGGCCCAGCTGGCAGCGGCCGAGCCCTCGTTACGTTTGGCCACGACGGCAAGGTCACGTCGGTAGCGCCGCAAGGCGCGTTCGCCGGCACCGACCAAGGCGCGTGCGTGCAGAGCTTCTACAAGACCGCCTTCGTGGGTCCTTTCGAAGGAACGGGGAGCGCGACCGGGAACTTCAACATACCCAAGCAATGACTCCGCCCGCGCCGGGATCGTTTAGAAGATTCGACATGAGCAAGAACGACCAGCTGTTCGAACGCGCGCAGGCGTCCATTCCCGGCGGGGTCAACAGTCCCGTTCGCGCGTTCCGTGCAGTCGGTGGCAGCCCGGTTTTCGTGGCGCGGGCCAAGGGCGCCTACCTGTACGGCGCCGACGATGTACAATACATCGACTACATCGGCTCCTGGGGGCCGATGATTCTTGGCCACGCCAACCCGAAGGTGGTGGCCGCCATCGGCGACGCCGCAACGCGCGGCACCAGCTTCGGCGCCCCCACCGAGCTCGAGGTGCGTTTCGCCGAGAAGGTAAAAGAGCTGTATCCATCGATGGATCTCGTGCGCGCCGTGTCCAGTGGCACCGAGGCCACGATGTCGGCGCTGCGCGTCGCGCGTGGCTTCACCGGGCGCGACCTGATCGTCAAGTTCGAGGGCTGCTACCACGGCCACGCGGATTTCCTGCTGGTCAAGGCGGGCTCCGGCCTCGCCACGTTCGGGTCGCCAGACTCGGCAGGCGTGCCCGAGGCGATGGCGCGCGCCACGCTCACGCTGCCGTACAACGACGTGCCTGCGCTCGAGAAGCTGTTCGCGGAGCGCGGCCAGGACATCGCTGCCGTGATCGTGGAGCCGGTGGTCGGCAACATGGGTGTGGTGGCTCCCGCGGCCGGCTTCCTCGAGGCCATCGTCGAGCAGTGCGCCCGTGCCGGTGCGGTCTCCCTCTTCGACGAGGTCATGACCGGATCGCGCGTCGCGCTCGGCGGGATGCAGCAGCGCGCTGGGGTGACGCCGGACCTCACCTGCCTCGGCAAGATCATCGGCGGCGGACTGCCGGTGGGTGCCTATGGCGGCCGCGCCGATCTGATGGAACTTGTCGCGCCGGCGGGTCCGGTCTACCAGGCCGGCACCCTGTCGGGCAATCCGCTGGCGATGACGGCGGGGTTGTGGAGCCTGACCGAGCTGTCACCCGGCTTGTACCGCCATCTGGCGCGGCTCGGAGCAAAGCTGG
>JAYUXI010000228.1:0-4443 GCA_043753085.1 Myxococcales bacterium
GCGAGCATCGGTTTGGCGCCGCCTTGCAAGCCCTGCAGCTTGCTGGACAGTCCGTTGATCATGCCGGCCGCTTGACCGAGATACCCGGACGTGACGGCGCTCGCGGTTTGCACCGCGGACAGGCCCTTGAGCACCGGGCTTACGCCGCGCAAGTAGCCCTTGCCGACGCGCTCGAGTGCGTCGCCGGCGCTCATGATCGCCTTGCCGAGCGCGGCGAGATACACGGTGGCCATCAGGATCTTGCCGATGGTCTGCAAGACGAACGCGACGAGCCGGATGATGAGATAGAGCGCGACCAGCGCGATCATGAAAAGGTTGATGGCCGCGATGCCGTTGATGCCGCGGGCTTGCATGACCGAAGAAGAGAACGCCGCGGAATCGGCGGCTTGCTGCGCGCCTTCGCGGAGGACGATCGCCTTGCCGATGCCGACCATCGACCACATGCTGCCAACCAGCGAGGCGCCCATGAAGATGCCGAGGAACATGACCGCGCCGCTCGTGTCGCCGGACAGGCTCTTTTTGCCCTCGGCGGCGGTGGGTAACGGTCGTTCGATGGTCAGAGCGTTCATGTTCGGATCTCTTTCGGCGACGGCTCTGTATGCCAGGCGGTGCGCACGCCCGTCAGCTGCGGCTCAAAGCTTGTACTTTGCACCCTGATGGGCGTGACAGGACGTGGCGCTCTTGTCCATCGTGCCGTCGAGACCGCACACGAGACGGCCACCGAGCGGAACTCGGCAGCGGTAGGTAGAAACCACGGTGGTGCAGATCATGCCGTAGGGGTCGGATTCGCTGGATTGGTCGTTGACGTCGACTCGCACCTGCGCGAAGGAATTTTGCTGGCCCCATCGACCCATGGCCACGAGCGCCGCCTGCTGGATTTCCGTCTGCGGATCGCCGCTGGCGTTCTGGCTGGGATTGATGGTGCCGGTGCTGTTGGCGATCACCGCGGCGGCGCGCGCGGCGACGGAAGCGGAGTGCTTGAGTACTAGGTTTGCCTGGAACACGCGGCCCACTTCGGTGGCGCCCATGAAGGTCATCAGCAGCGGCATGGACGAAATCGTGAACTCCACCATTGCAGACCCGCGGCGAGCTCGCGAGCGCTGTCGAGACAGGCCGTTGCGAGCGGGGCGGGAGCAGGGGGCTTGTTTCATCGGGGAATGAACTCTTCGTAGTGGAGCAGTGCGGTGAGGAGCGTTCCGAGGAAGATGCATGGGCCGAGGCGAAACCAGGTCACGCTGTCGGCATCGATGACTTTTCGTTTTTCGGGGGGGAGGAAAGCGTTGGTGAGAAGCACGCCGCAGTTCTTCAGGGTACGCCGCAGGTTGCCCTCGTAGGCGATGCGAGCGGGGGCAATCACCGCGGCCAGCACGAAGGCGTACAGCTGCATCTCGACCCCGAGACTGACTTGCCCGAGTGCGCCCAGCGCGGCGAACACCTTCACGTCGCCGCCGCCCAGCGCATTCTTGCGGAACATGAGGAGCGGCATGACACTGCAGACCACGATGCCGAGGAGCGAGATGCCGCCCTCCATCAGGGCCTCGGTCGTCGTGCAACCGGCGATGTACTTCCACGCGAGAATGGCGTGGGCGATGGGCGCGAGAACGAGCGGAACGTAGCTGACCAGGTCCGGAATGTGGCCGGTGCGCCAGTCGAAGTAAGCTGCCAGTCCCGCGACGATCAACGCGCCGAGTAGAAACCAGATCTCCATGATGTCGAACGGAGCCGCGGTACCCGGTCAGGCTGGGCGTCACGGCGGCTCGGAGTGGTCACATCACGTTGCTGGTGTTGTCGTTGACCGTGCGGATCTTGCTGCCAAGAGCTCTTACCGCAGCGGCGCCGGCGATGGCAATGCCAACCAGGGTGACTGCTACCTCGGCCATTTCGACGCCGCGGCGGTTCTTGGCGAGTGACTTGCGGACGGACGTGCGGGCGTTGGTGGTCATGGCGAGTAGTTCTTTCGACGGGTGGTGGAGGCAGAGTTCATCCGCGCTGGGCGCCCTGCTCTCGACGAGGCGGGCTGCCACGCGCGGCGGGAAGTCACATCACGTTGCTGGTGTTGTCGTTGACCGTGCGGATCTTGCTGCCGAGAGCCTTCACCGCACCGGCGCCGGCGATGGCAATGCCGACCAAGGTGACTGCGACCTCGGCCATTTCGACGCCGCGGCGGTTCTTGGCAAGGGACTTGCGGACGGACGTACGGGCGATGGATTTCATGGTGGTGCTCGATTCTGGATTCGTAGTTGCGGTGGTTGGTGAGCGCAGAGGTTTCGGAGGCAGCGCGTGCAAACTGCAGAGAACGGTTACAGCACGTTGCTGGTGTTGTCGTTGACCGTGCGGATCTTGCTGCCCAGGGCTTTGACGGCGCCGGCGCCGGCGATGGCAATACCGACCAGGGTAACGGCGACCTCGGCCATTTCGACGCCGCGGCGGTTCTTCGAGAGTGACTTGCGGATCTTCATGGTGGACTCTTTTCTACGGCGAGGGTGAAAAACTTGGGGCGGATGCGAGGCAGCGCTGCGAGCTACCTGCTGTTTTCGAGTGTACTGCTCATGTTGGCGTTGGTGCCGCCAATCTTGTAACCGAGTGCCTTGACGGCCAGCGCACCTGCAATGGCAATGCCGGTGAGCGTGACGGCAACTTCGGCCATTTCCACGCCGCGGCGGTTCTTCGAAAGGGACTTTTTCAGGGAGCGCTTGGAGCTGGGCGTGTTCATGGGGACCTCGGTGGAGCTTCTGTGACGGGAGGTAGACGTGGGCGGATGCCGCCGATTCAATGAGGACCGACTACGGAATCGGGAGGAGGAGCATGTCTCGGGCGGAGTGGTACTCCTGGAGCATCTTCGCGCCGCCGGCCACGATGCCCGCCGCGGACGGCACGGCCACACCCGTGAGGAGCACGGCGTACTCGGCCATGATCGCACCGCGGGAACGGCGTCCCAGCTTCTTGTGGAGCGTGGTCTTCGTCGGGGCGGCCATGGGAGAATGTTTTGCAACCTTCGTGCCATCTTCCTCGGCGGGATCGGAAACGGTCTTTGGGCTGGATTTCATCATTTTGGTGCCGGGGGTAGGGGGCCAGATTGGCAAGGCGTGGATCGAACCGTTTCCATGTTGGATCTGCGATGTCCCGAGTCGGTATCAGGACGGGCCGGCGGCCGGCGGGGCTAGAGGCGCTTCGGACCGGTGCGTCGCGGCACGTAGCGAGCTGGCTTTTTCTCGACCGTGAATTTCTTGTAGAACAAGAAGACCTCATCTTGCTCGCCAACGCGGAAGAGAGCTTCCTCGCGCTGGGGAAACATCTTCTTGTTGGCCGATGCGTCGATCGCGACCTTGATGGTCTCGCCGGGTGGCATCGACATGGCAAAGTGAGCAGCGCCCGATTCGTCGGTCGTGGCCACGACCTGACCGAGATAGGTGACGGGTAACCGGGGGCCGTCGTCGGCGCGCACGGCCACCGCGATGCGGCGCATCGAGGGCCGGCAGTACATCCGCTGCTCGGTGTACTTCTGGCCTTCGACGCGTCGCACGAAGAGCTTGAGAGGATCGGCCGGGCGCGTGTCGGGTGGGCAGCCGATGGTGAGCTCGACGTTGGCGCCGTCGGGTTTGTGCAGCTCGAGGAGTGCGGTGCCGTCGGCCGAGGTGCGCTTGACCTCCTTGCCCTGGTAGAGAATCGGCACGTCGGGTAGGGGGTTGCCCGGATCGCGTTCGATGCGGATCAGTACCGGAAACGGCTTCTGCTGCTCGCCGTCGACGAAGATCTTGAGCTCGTTGCAGCCCGTGGCGGAGACGCAAAGAGCGAGCAAGAGACTCGGATCCAGCGCACGGTGCCAACCCATGCTGCCAAGCGTATCGATCGCTTCGCAGGGCCGCAACGTTTCCATCGGGCTGAATATGCTCCGCTTTGCGTGGCGGTGCCGGGGGGGCTTGGCCTCGGGAAGGCCTCGTTCGGGTCAGCGCGGCTGCAACCGCGCCATCGCGAGCGCCGCCTGGACCATTTCTTCCTGGTTTTTCGGGTCTTCCCAGCGCCGCTGCATCGCCGTGGAAAGCTGGTGCAGCGGGTCGAAGTACAGGAAGTACTCGCCGGGCTTCACGGAGGGTGCAGTGTACACACTGATCCCGGTCTCACGGTCGTAGTGCTCGTACGAGTGCGCGTTGCGCTTGCCGCCGCCGCCGGGTGCGTCGACCACGAAGGTGGGCGTGTTGAAGCCGGCGGTGGATCCGCGGACGTGCTTTTCGATGTGCAGCGCCGTGTCCACCGAGGTGCGCAGGTCTTCGACGCCGCTGACGAGATCGTGTACGTAGACGTAATACGGGTGCACGTTGACGTGGCCGAGGCGCTTGATCAGTAGCGCCATGACTTCTGGCGTGTCGTTGACGCCGCGCTGCAGGACGGTTTGGTTGCGCACGAAAATGCCGCGTTCCATGAGCTTGTTCATGGCCTGGGCGG
>JAYUXI010000229.1:0-4441 GCA_043753085.1 Myxococcales bacterium
ACGCGTTCGAGCGGCAACGACGTATTCGACGCCAAGGTCAAGTCGACCATGGAGGGCCTGGTCGGCCAGGAACTCCCGCCGCCGCCGCAGAACTATCCCGACCTCGACGTGGGCAGCCTGATCACGCCGGTGTTCTCGGGTGCCAGCGCCTCGTGCGTGGTGCCCGGCGGCGACGCGCCCGGCCAGAGCAAACCACCGCCCGGCACCGAAAAACCTGCCGGCGACGACAAGCCAGCCGGCGGCGAAAAGCCCGACGACAACGCCGGCGCAGGAGAATGAGACGCATCATGAAGTACTTCCTTATCGGCGCCGTCGCTCTGCTCCCGGCCGTGGCCGCCGCCCAAGCTCCCGCCGGCGCGCCCGCCGCAGACGAGTCGCTCCTCGGCGAGTTCGTCGTCACCGGCAACGCCCAAGGCGAAGCGCCTTTGCCCAAGATTGCGTTGCTTCCGTCGCTCGCGCCGGATCGGGAAGACGTCACCGTGCGCAGTGTGGTGCATCGCGACCTCGAGCTGTCCGGCCTGTTCCAGATCCTGCCGGACAAGGACGCGCCCGGTGGACTGTACGGCTTCGAAGATCCGGTCGACGTCGACGCGTGGAGAAAGCTCGGACCGGAGTCCATCGTGAAGGTGGCCGCGCGTCGAGTGGCTGGCGATCCCGACAAGATCGAGGTCTACGGCCTCGCCTACTTTCTCAGCGTCGGCAAGGATCCCGTCTACGAGAAGAAGCTCGTCGTCGGCCCCAAGGATCTGCGCGTCACCGCCCACCGCATGACCGATGCACTGCTCGGCGCCCTCACCGGTCGCAACGGTTCGTTCGCCAGCGAGTTCGTGTTTGCGGCCAAGGACGACAAGACCCGTCGAATCTTCCGTATGGACGCCGACGGCTACGACGTGAAGACGATCACCGACCGCTCGCACACGACCATCTTTCCCGCGTGGGGTCCGAACCGCTCGCTGTTTTACGCCGACAGCGTGGCGTACTCGCCTTTCGTACTCACCCAGTGGACGCCGAACCCCGGCAGCACGTCGAGCGGCATCGCGCGCACCCTCAACCTGCAGTTCGGCAGGAGCTCGCTGTATGCGCTCGCTACCAACCGGGAAAAAACCAAGCTCGCCTTGGCTGTCTCGAACGGTCCCGGCAGCGACATCTGGGTCGGCACCATCGACGGCGTCGATACCCAAGGCACGGCCAAGATCGGTGCCATGCAAAAGGTGTCCAATACACCCATCGCCACCAGCCCGTCGTTCGGCCCCAGGGGTCAGCTCGCGTGGATCGGCGGCGATTCCGTGAAGGCGGGCGGCCAGCGCGTCTACGTCGACGGCAAAGCCGTTTCGCCCCCGGGCTTCACCGCCGCCGCGCCTACATTTTGCGACAGCGAGGACGGCACGCGGATCGTGTACTCGGTGAGCGTCGGTGGCGACAAACAAGACCTCATCATGAGCGACGACAAAGGCAAAGGAGTGCAGCGGCTCACGCAAGGGCAGGGCACCAACCAGCACCCTGCCTGCAGCCCAGACGGACGCCTGATTGCGTTCTCGTCGACCCGCAACAAGACCCAGGGCGTCTACTTCATGACCGTGAAGCGCTGGAAGGCTACCAAGCTCGACGATCTGTTCGGCGAGCAGCTGCGCTGGGAGCCCCTGCCGCCTGCTCCGGCCAGTCAGACTCCGGTGGCGCCGGTCGCGCCCACGCCGGTCGCGCCGGTCGCGCCGCTCGAACCGGGCCCCGTGGCCCCCGCCCCGAAGTGACGCTCGACTCACCGTCGCGCGTGGTCCGGGTCGTCGCGCTGGCCGCGCATGCGCGCCGGATGCTGCCGGGCGAAGATCTGGTCGTCCTGTGGCCTCTCGCACTCGGCATGTCGGTCCGCCGCAGGCTGGCTGCCGTGCTGGGCGAAGCCGGCCTGGTGGTATCCATGCAGTCTGCACCGGGCGCGTTCACCGACGAAGTGGTCGCGCGCGACGCCGAACGGGCCGGTCTACGGCTCGTTCGCCGCTACGGCGATCAGCTCACACTGCGCCGCGAGCTCGGGTTACCGATCCAGGCGCGTGCGCGACTGGGTTTGCGCGATGCGACGCGGACGGTCGGGCTCGTCCTGCGAGCCGAGCGCTTGCTGCAGACCGAAGCTTCCCCGGACCGCTTCGTGGAGGTCGCACGGCGTCGGGGTGCCAAGGCCACCGAGCTCGTCACGCGCGCCGAGCTTCGCGCCGATCTCGCGCTGCTCGAGCCGCTCGTCCCCGGTCGACGAGGCTGCTTGCGGCGCATCGTTGCCGAGCTGATGGGCAGTCCGGAGGCCGCGCGCGAGCCGGTGATGCTGGGCCTGACGCCACACGCCACAGGTCACGCTTCGTTCGCACACACTACCCCGTGGGCGCCGGAGCACCCGGTCTCGTTCACGCTGGCTGATCCGCAGGCGCGCAGCACTCCGCCGCCTGCCTTCCACGCGTAGTCCGCGGCCGTCGGCGCTACGCCCGATTCAGCCCATGCACCAGCGGCCGATGCGCCACGGCGTTGGCCATCGATTCGCTGCCGGCCTCGATGGTCTCGACCCCGAGATCGTCTTTGGTCTCGTCTGGCCGGGGGATCCAGGGCTCGTCTCTGCCGGCGGGGGGCAACACCACCGGGTTGCCGAGGTAGTCCAGCCGGCGGTTCAAGAAGTACGTGCGCCAGATGTACGAAGCGAGCGACTGCTGATCGAGGTTCGGATGGATGTGCGGCGCGATCTGCCGTTCGTGCGCGCCGCGCGTGAGCGACCAGTGCAGGCCGGGTTGGTGGTGGTGCACCGAGTGGAAGCCGTTGTTGAAGACCCACCAGTTGACGAAGCGACCGACGAAGTTGCGCGAGTGGTTGTACTCACTGTCCTCGTCGCAGCCGTCGTGCTGGAGCAGGTTCATGGTGACGATGCCCCACGCGGCGTACATGTGCGGGATGAACCAGAAGAATGCGAAGCGCGCAAGGTCGTGCAGGCCGAAGTAAGACCACGCCAGCAGCGAGAGCTGCGCGATCTGCAGCGCCGCCATCTCGATCTTGGCCTGGCGGTACCAGCGCGGATGCGTGAGCCGCATGCCCTTCGTGTACGAGAGGTCTGCGTTCATGATTCCGGGCGTGACCAGGAAGAAGAAGAACAAGCCGTTGAGGAGGTTGTGCCGAAAGCGCGCCTTCGAGGTGCGCATGATGTCTTTGAGCTTTTGTGTGTGCTTGTGGTGCGACAGGTTGTGGCCCGGGACGTACGAGCTGACCGGGTGCCCGTAGGTGAGGGTAAGCACCACCTGGTAGACCTTGTTCAGCCAGCGCGCCTTGAAGATGGGGCTGTGCACGGCGTTGTGCGTTTGCACCGCGCCCTGGAACGACGTGACGCAGATGACCGCGAAGAGGACTACGCGGATCCCGATCGGCAGCTCGAGCCGGGGCCAGAAAGCCACCGCAGTGAGCGCAAAATACAGGACGTTGAAGCCAATGGGGCGAAGGTCGGCGCGGAACCGCAGCATGACGCCGAACGTAGCAAGAATCGTGGCGTCTGCGAGGGTTGCAGTGGCACCATGCGTGCATGGAGATCAACGGACAGCGTTTGTGGGACTCGCTGATGGAACTTGCGCAGATCGGGGCGACGCCGAAAGGCGGTGTTTGCCGCCTCGCGCTCACCGACCTCGACCGGAAGGGCCGTGATCTCGTCACGGGCTGGGGCAAGGCGGCTGGACTCACGATCACCATCGACCAGATCGGGAACGTGTTCATGCGCCGTGCCGGCAACAACCCCGCGTTGCCACCGGTCGCCTGCGGCAGCCACATCGACACGCAGCCCACCGGCGGTAAGTTCGACGGCAACTACGGTGTGCTCGCCGGCCTCGAGGTGATCCGTACCCTCAATGATTTGAAGATCGAAACCGAAGCGCCGCTCGAGGTCATCTTCTGGACCAACGAAGAAGGCTCACGCTTCGTGCCTGTGATGATGGGCTCGGGTGTGTTTGCGGGAGCCTTCTCGCTCGAGCATGCGTATGCCGCCAAGGACGTGGACGGCAAGAGCGTGCACGACGAGCTCGCGCGCATCGGCTACGTCGGCAGCGAAGTGCCGGGCCAGCACCCGCTCGGCGCGTACTTCGAGGCGCACATCGAACAGGGCCCCGTGCTCGAAGACGCCGACGTGGTGATCGGCGTGGTGCGTGGCGTGCTCGGCCTGCGCTGGTACGATTGCACGGTGCACGGAATGGAAGCTCACGCAGGGCCCACTCCGATGGCGCTGCGCAAGGACGCCTTGCAGATCGCGACCGGGATCATGCAGGAAGTCGTCGCCATCGCGCACCGCCACCCGCCCCACGGCCGCGGCACCGTTGGCTTCGTGCAGGTCCATCCGAACAGCCGCAACGTCATTCCCGGACGCGTGAAGTTTTCGGTCGACCTGCGCAACATCGACGACGCGCGCCTCTCCACCATGGACGCGGAGCTG
>JAYUXI010000230.1:0-4435 GCA_043753085.1 Myxococcales bacterium
TGGATGAGCGGCAGCAGCGCGTCGTAAAATTCCTGGCCGGACGCGTAGCGCTCGGTGGGATCGAGCTTGAGCGCCTTGTGAACGACCAGCGCCACCGCGGGGGGGATCCACGGGGCGCGCTCTTGCACCGACGGCGCGGGCACGACGCAAATGCGGATCAGCAGCTCGCCGAGGCCACCCTCGCCGCGCTCGTGCGGCGTGGTGCCGGTGAGCAGCTTGTACAGCACGATGCCGAGCGACCAGACGTCGACGCGGCCGTCGATCGACTTGAGACCGCGCGCCTGCTCGGGTGCCATGTACGTGGGCGAGCCGAGCATGCTGCCGGTGCGCGTGAGGTCCTGGGTGAGGTCGTGGCCTTCTTCGCTCTTCAGACGTGCGATGCCGAAGTCGACCAGCTTGACGACGACGTTGCCCTGGCGCTCGTCTTTCGCGAGGAAGATGTTCGCGGGCTTGATGTCGCGGTGAATGATGTTGCCGAGGTGCGCCTTGGCGAGGCCGAGCGCTGCCTGCGCGGTGACCTTGAGTGCGCTCTGCACGTTCAGGGTGCCGGTGCGTTTGAGGACCTGCTGAAGATCGTTGCCAATCAGGTACTCCATGACGATGAATGGCTGCTGCAGCTCTTCGTCTTGGCCAGCGTCGAGGATCTCGACCACGTGGGGGGAGTCGATCAGGCCGGTGGCCCGCGCTTCCCGGTAAAACCGGGCGGTGACCTCCTTCATGCGATTCGGGTCGTCGTCTCCCGTGGTGGCCACGAACGTGAGGAGCTTGACCGCGACCCGCCGGCCGGTCGCGGTATGAGTGGCTTCGTGCACCTCACCCATGCCGCCGCGCCCGAGCAGACGCAACAGCTTGTACTTTCCAGCCACCATCTCGCGGGCCATGTTTTTCCAGCATACGCCAGCTTTTGCGCTGCCCGCATCTTTCTTCCGGGCGCCGTGCGACGGGAAGAGAGCGCCGGCAGACTTGTCGCAACGAGCCTACGGCTCCGCTTCATTCCCCGGCAGCTCCACCGCTTCGGATGGACTAGGCTAAGCCGTAGATGTCGCCGTTTCCTCGCGCCGAACGCTATCTCGCGCGCTTGCCTCACGGCTTCGGATCGTACCCGGAGTGTTTGGTGCGCGCGTCGGTGTTCCGCGTGTTCACGGAATCACGGTCCCTGCGGCGCTTTCCCTGGGATCAGGCCCCCGCCGGAGTCGGAGCCATGCTCCGCACGCCAGTCCCGCACGACGCCTGGCTGCCCGAGGTGCAAGTGATGAGCTCGATCCTGACCATTGCCGACCACCATGCCCTCGGCGATGCCGAGGCCGTCCAGTGGCTGCACGAGGCCAGCGCGTCGCTGCTCGGCAACCGCATGTACCGCGCGCTTCTCTCCTTGGCGTCCCCCACGCTGTTCGTGAAGGTCGCCCCGAAGCGCTGGCTCGACTTCCACCGCGGCACCGGCATCGGCATCACGCAAAATGGCGACGCTGCGCACCTTACCCTCCGCTTCCCGCCATTCCTGCACGGCGAGCTCATTCTGCGGGGGCTCGGCGAGGGCTTTCGCGTGGCCTTCTCCATGTCCCGGGCCAGAGACACGCAGGTCGAGCTCGTCACGATGACGCCGCGAAGTGCGGAGTATCGACTGACCTGGCGCTAGCGATCGGGTTTTGCGACGCAGACGCCAGCGACGCAGACGCCAGCAACGCGGACTCCAAAAGATCGTCGACTCTTTCGACTCGGCGCGCGGTGCGATCTTCTTGACAGGGAGACTTCCGCGAGTAGGGTGCCGCTCCCCCGTCCCGGGGTCTGCGCACGTATGCTCGATACGCCCGCACCATCCGCAGCCACCAGACCGAAGCAAGCATGCCGACCATCAATCAGCTCATCAACAGCCGCCGCAAAGCCGCCCGCGTAAAGACGGCTTCGCCCGCACTCAAGTCCTGCCCGCAAAAGCGCGGCGTCTGCGTGCGTGTCTACACGAACACCCCGAAGAAGCCGAACTCGGCTCTCCGCAAAGTGTGTCGCGTCCGTTTGGTGAACCAGATGGAAGTCACTGCCTACATCCCCGGCGAAGGCCACAACCTGCAAGAGCACTCGGTCGTGCTGATCCGTGGCGGTCGCGTCAAGGATCTCCCGGGTGTTCGTTACCACGTCGTTCGCGGCACATTGGACGCTGCTGGCGCCGCCGGTCCGTCCTCCACCAACAAAGCGACCCGCCAGCAAGGCCGCTCCAAGTACGGCGTCAAGCGCCCCAAGAAGTAAGGTCAGCCCATGCCCCGCCGCCGCGAAGTACCCAAGCGCAAGATCATCCCCGACCCCAAGTTCAAGGACAAGCTGGTCAGCAAATTCACGAACACCCTCATGCTCGGTGGCAAAAAAGCCGTCGCAGAGGGCATCCTGTACGGCGCGCTCGACGTCATCGGCGAGCGCTTCAAGGAAGACCCGATCGAGACGTTCCGCAAGGCGCTCGACAACGTCAAGCCGAAGCTCGAAGTGAAGAGCCGTCGTGTCGGCGGCGCCACCTACCAGGTGCCGGTCGAAGTTCGTCCCGAGCGCCGCGTGGCTCTGGCGATGCGCTGGCTGGTGCAATTCTCCCGCGATCGCGGCGAGAAGACCATGCGCGAGCGCCTCGCGGCCGAGTTCGTGGACGCGGCCAACGGCCGTGGCAACGCGGTCAAGAAGAAGGACGACACGCACAAGATGGCCGACGCCAACAAGGCGTTCGCCCACTATCGCTGGTGAGCAGCGCTGGCGCGTGCGCCAGGATAACCAGTGACGCGAGACCCACGACGTCCCCCGTGCAGAAAGCTCGGGGGACGTTTCGTCGTTCCTGCCTGCGGAAAGTCATCGGATACCCAGGATTCGTCGCCGAGTTTCGCGATTGCGGCGGCAACCCGCGTCGCAATCTCTCCGCGCCGCAGGTGAGTTGGGCGGCGTAGTCTGGGCCCAAAGCGCCGAGCGAGCGCGCGCGTCGCCGAGCTCGTTGGCGGTTAACGATCGAGCAGCGCTTCCGGTTGTAGCCTACACCGATTCGTGTGGGGGTGTGTCCTCGCCACCGCGTGGCGGCGTGAACGGCCAGTCACGCTGCGCCCGCCGCTGGCGTGATGTACGCTGGAGCGCGCTGGCATCAACGTTGCTTCGATGCGTTCATGAAAAACTTGTTTCGTGTTTCGCAGCTTGTTCCTGTCGCTCTCGCATTCGCTCCGCTCCTGATGTTGGCCGCCTGCTCCAGCGAGGGAAGCGCAGTCGGCGACGACGCCGACGGTGGCTCTGACGGCGGCGGCGCTGTCTCGAGCGCACTCCAGGCTTGCACCAGCTACTTCGATGCGCTCGGTAAGATTGCTCCGCGGTGCATCAACGACGTCAGCCTGGATCCAGACTTCGAGCCAGCTCGGCGGACCGGCTTTCTCAAAGAATGCCAGTATAAGCTCACGTTGCCGGGCGTGCCGAAGACGTTCGCCGCCAAGGTCGCCGCGTGCGCCAAAACTCTTGACACGATCGCGTGCGAAACCGTTCTTTCCGAAGAGGATCCCTGTGGCCTATCGGACGAACGCGGCACGCGCGAAAGCGGCGCCTCGTGCGAAGAATCGCTGCAATGTGCAAGTGATTCGTGTACGGCCGGCGGCGATGAGTGTGGCGTGTGCGGCACGGTCGTGGCCGATGGTGCGGCCTGCGACGGACAAGCCACGGTGTGTGATGACGCATCGTCGTGTGTCGAGCTCGACTCTTCGAGTACCTCGGTGGATGGAACGTGTCAGCCCAAGCGGAAAGCGGGGGCGGCTTGCACGTTCTCGTCCAGCTGCGAAGGCGCACTGGTTTGTGACAACGACATCTGCAAGGTGGCGCCCAAGCTCGGCGAAGCGTGTGAAAGCGATTGCGCCGGTACGGCCGTTTGCAACATGTCGGTCTGCGTAGCGGTCGGCAAGCTTGGCGAAGCGTGTGTGGGTGAATCGCAATTCTGCGAGGCCGGGCTCAGCTGCAACGAAACCAGCACGAAGTGCGAGAAAAGACGCGCTCCCACCGTCGCTGTCGGCGACACGTGCAACGGCCCCGACTTGGAGTGTAAAGAGGGATACTGCGAGGGATCGAGTGAAGACAGCGTGTGCATCGCGTATGCAAAGGTCGGCGAGGCGTGCGGTGAAGATAAGGGTAAGGTTCTCTGTGAGAACGGCCTTCGGTGCACCGCCGGCAAGTGCGTCGAGCTGACGCCGCTTTGCACGAATTGACGCCATCGGTCCAAGGCGGGTGAGGCCGTACACGTACAAGATGGTCGACGCCAACCAGCCGTTCGCCCCCCACGCCCCCCACGCCTGGCACGCGACACGAGATTGCGGTCTCCCACGGCTGCCCCCCTGCCGAGTGCGCGGGGGGGGCATGCGCTTGTGGCTCATGCGCCTGGAGCTCACGCGGCTCGAGCGATCTCACGTCCATGCGCTGCAGTAACCAGTCGCTTAAG
>JAYUXI010000231.1:0-1706 GCA_043753085.1 Myxococcales bacterium
GGCGAGGTCCGGGAGCTCGTGCTCGCGTTCGACACCATGCTCAACGACCTCGCCGAAGCCCGCACCCGCCTCGCTGCCGCCTCACGGCTCGCCGCCTGGCGCGAGGTCGCCAAGCGTGTCGCCCACGAGGTCAAAAACCCCCTGGCGCCCATCCGCGCAGCCGTCGAAACCTTGCGGCGCCTGCGCGCCCGTCAGGATCCCGCCTTCGAAGACTACTTCGACGAAGCGTCGCGCACCGTGCTGGACGAGGTGCACCGCATCTCCACCATCGTCACCGAGTTCACGCGATTCGCGCGGTTGCCGCCGCCCCACCCCAGTGCGATGGACCTGGTCGAGACGGTGCGAGTGGTGGCCAGCCTGCACGAGCACACCCAGCCCAAGGTGAAGATCACGGTGCGCTGCGCGCAACCCGCGGTGCAGGTCGAGGCGGATCGGGATCAGATCGTGCAGATCCTCACCAATCTCGTGCAGAACGCATGCGAATCCACCGCCGGTGCGGGCGGGGGCGACGTGACGCTCGAGGTCAGCGACTGCGCGCCCGTGGCCAGGGTAGTGGTGAAGGATGCGGGCGCCGGCCTTGCCGCGGGTTTCGAAGAGCGTCTGTTCGAGCCCTACGCCACCACGAAACAATCCGGCACCGGCCTCGGTCTAGTTATCTCGCAGCGCCTCGCGCACGAGCACGGCGGCGATCTGCGCTACAACGGCCGCAACGGCGCGCGCGGCGCCATCTTCGAGCTCACTCTACCCAAGCAGTTCGGAGGCCCCATCCTGTGACACCTCCCGACGCCGTCCCGGTCCCGATCCCGGTCCCGATCCCGATCCCGATCCCGATCCCGGTCCCGGAGCCGGAGCCGGAGCCGCTGAGCATGCACGCCAAGCTGTTCGTCGCGCTGGCCGTGGTGTTCGTGACCTGTTTGGTCGTGGGCGACGTCATCGGCGGCAAGAACGCGTCCACTCCGGTCGGACCCGTTTCGGTCGGCATGATCGCCTTCCCAGTCACTTTTCTGATCACCGACATCGTCAACGACTTCTACGGCGTGCGCGGCGCGCGCTTTCTGACCATTGTCGGTTTCTCTGCGGCAGCTCTGGCCTGGCTCGTGCTCCAACTGGCCACACGCGCCAGCACGGATTCCACTTCGTACTTTCTCGAGGGTGAGTTCTCGAAGATATTCGGCGGCAGCGCGCAGCTATTCGTCGCGTCGATGCTGGCTTATCTGCTTGGCCAGTTTTTGGACATCTCGGTGTTCCAGTTCTGGAAAACCCTGACACAGAGCAAGCATTTGTGGCTACGCGCGACCGGCTCCACGCTGCTTGGCCAGCTCGTGGACACCGGCACCATCAACCTGGTGTTCTGGTGGGGAAAAAAAGAGCTGGGCTGGGTGAGCCTGAAGATCGGGCGCGAGTACGGAATCAAGGTTCTGGTCGCCGTGCTGCTCACGCCGGCGGTCTACGCTCTGCACGCGGTGGTGGTGCGAAGACTTGGGCTTGCGCCGGCACCGGTGCCGGCCAGGCGGCCGGCGTGAGTCGTTGCCCATCTGCGCCGCAAAGCGTGTATGCTCCGCCGCAGACAATCTTGTTTGTTGGAGGAGACAACGTGGCCCGAGCAGTAAAGCGTACGACGAAGAAGAGTGAGAACCGCCGAGGCAGCCCCGAGGCCGTGGAAAAACGCCGCGTGGCGCGCCAGTTCAACACTCTTCTTGCCGGCG
>JAYUXI010000232.1:0-4431 GCA_043753085.1 Myxococcales bacterium
CGCTAGCCGGGAACGAGCGCTCGTAGTCCAAGAGGACGGGCGTCAGCTTGCCGGCGACGGTCCGCGTTGGAGAGACCCTCGCAGACGTGGCCGA
Organism: Myxococcales bacterium; assembly: GCA_043753085.1. GTDB lineage: Bacteria > Myxococcota_A > Polyangia > Polyangiales > Polyangiaceae > JAYUXI01. Next base: position 95 of record JAYUXI010000232.1, read on the forward strand.
GAACCTCCGATTCACTGGTGTGAGCCTGCCCCGTGCGCACTCGGGCTCTACGTGGATCACGTACGGAAGCGCCGGAGACGCCTCTTTCGACCTCGACGCGACGCCGGTCGCCAGCTCGCTGATCGGCACTTCCGCCAGCACGTGCTAGTCCGACGACACCAGCTTCCAATTCCGTGTATCGCGCAGACGCCTCCACCAAGGTCCTGCCGGACATCTCGGTGACGTGCCTCGACAGCACGTCGCAGAACATCGCCTCGGGACCAGAACGAGCCCCGTGCAACAGCGGTGTGGACCGGCGCCAACGGGGTCACCCGGTGGGTTCGTTGGCCTCGAGCCACTCGACGTCGTCGAGGTCCTTGTGGCGGCCAGCTGCGCGTTTGTTCCGAAGCAGTGCTTGCCGTCCGATGACGACGACGTCGCGGCCATCGACTCGCGCACGGAGCGCGTCGTGGATCGCGTCTTCGAAAGCGATGCCGCTGATCTTCGTGCGCACCTCGATGCAGAGCGGCTTCACGCCGAGGCGATACGCGGGGCCCTCGCTTTCGAACGTCGTCGAGCTGACGCCGTGAATCCCTACCGGTGCGCCGTACGCTACCAGCGCCGTGAACACGCGCTTCGAGTTCGCCGGCGTGGCACGCACCAACACGTCCAGATCCTCGGTTGCGCGAGGGCGCCCATGAACGGCCATCGCCCAGCCGCCGATCAGGACGAACTCGGCCGCCGCATCGGCAAGGGCTGCGAGAAGGTCCCCGAAGTCCTGCGGCAGCTCAAGTTGCGACATGACCGGGGACGTAGACCTCGCCCGGCATCGTCGCACGGTGCTCCGGGCCAGCAGGCGGGAACGGAAGCCCGGTCGCCAGCCAGGCAGCACGACAGAGGCGGGTCATCGCGGTCAGGCGTTCTTCGATCGAGTCGGCAGCGTGCAGTGCGGCGGGCGCCTGCAGCGAGTCCATGCGCTCGAAAGTGATTCCGCGCGCTCTTCGAGCCTCGGCTCGCGCTCGTCGGTCGGCGTCGAACATCGGCTACATCGTAGCAGGTACTTCCTGCACGAGGCAGCCGAGATCGAGCGCGAGCTCATGTGCTGTTACCTGTATGCTGCATGGACGCCATCACGCGGCCGCGCCCACTTGCAGCGGCCGGCGTTTCCGACCGGCGCGTGGCCGTATTCGGCCGGCTTCGTGATTCGGCTGCAGCCCTTCTCGCGGGCCACCATCGAGCACTTCCAGTACCTCGAGCGCCCGCACGGTGCGTAGGCGATTCAAGCGGTTCTTGGGGCGACGGGGTCGATGTGGGCGTTCCTCGGAGGTCTCGGCAGGGTTCGTCAAGACTCCACGCGTGTAGCAGCTAGCAGCAGCGCCCGTCTCCGTCGCCTGCGACGCGGGGCTGGGGGCCGCGGTGGGACTTCTGATGACCTTCGCGGGCATCGTCATGCGAAAGCGTGGCGCATGCGGGGCCCCGAAAATCGGGCCGTGGGCGTTGCTCTCGTCTCCTGGGCAGGCCTTTGGCTCGGGCGTCACGGACCCAAGACAACGGTCGCATCAAGCTTCACGCATGCGTCAGCGGCGCGTCGACCTGGACTTGGGATTGCGCTTTTTAGCCTCCGCGCTGCCGCTTCGAACGAAGCGGGCCGATAGAAGACGATCCTAACCTGACGCACCAGAAGTTTCCTGGGAATCCGACCTGTCCTATCGGTCCCGCGAACCGCTATAGAATAATTGCCGAAGTGACAATGTGGGAAGGGCACTCGGCTGAGCAGGTGCAGCTGATGAGGGATAGCTTGACACGGCTAAACACGGAAGGCACAGCGATCATGATCGACTGAAATGATTGGGGGAAATGATCCATTCAGCCCCTCGACGCAGACGATCGGCAATTCTCCGTGGCGTTCAAGGTTTGCCGCCGGAGCACCTGGAGTCATTCCAATTGCATATAATCGATGTTTGCTTGCTGAACATCAGCAGCCCACAACAATGTAGAAGGAACAAATAATGTCAGAATTTCTGGTACTGTCGGCGCGCATCACGCCAAAAGCCGAGCATTTTTTGGCAGCGAAGCGCGCTGTGATCGGCATTCTGAAGCAGACGCGGGCGGAGCCCGGCTGCCGCGCGTTCAACTTGTATGAGGCTCGTGAAGATGCCGCTCATTTGTATCTGCACGAAGTATGGGACGATAGCGCTGCATTGGCATTCCACCACAGCCAGCCATACACACGCGACGTTTTTGCAAGCTACGTAGATTGGCTCGCATGTCCGGTCGAGATTACCGAGCTCCGGGAGCTGAATAGCGTTGTGTAGGCGTTCAACGGCATAAGGGCCGTGTTCGTTCGTCCTCGTGCATCGCGCTCAGCACGCTCATTCCGGCGTTCACGATCGCGTCATGCAATGTGGCGCTTTCATTCGGGTCAAGCACCCCGATCTTGCGATCCGGGCCGGCGGAAACCGCCACCTTCGAATTTCAAACACTGCGCGGGAAGCTGCCCCATCAGGGTACGATGTCGTCGGGGGTACTGCACGCATCTCGAGCCACGTTGCACTCGCATCCGCCGTGGCTAGCTTGCCGCGCATGAGCGATTGGCAATTGCCGTGGGACGCGGGATGTCGATGTGGACAGGTGCGCATGCGCATCGGCGTCGCGCCACTCCTCACCATGGCGTGCCACTGCCGTGGCTGCCAGCGCATGACAGCGAGCGCATTCTCACTCAGCGTTGCCGTTCCCGCAGAGGGGTTCAAGGTCACGGCGGGTGAGCCCGTGATCGGCGGATTGCACGGAGCGAGCCGCCACTTCCATTGCCCTCACTGCAAAAGCTGGTTGTTTACCCGGCCCGAAGGAATGGACGAGATGGTCAACGTGCGCGCGACGATGCTCGACGATGCATCCTGGTTCGTCCCGTTTGCCGAGACCTGCCGTGCCGAGGGATTGCCGTGGGCCACCACCGGTGCGCGCCACAGCTTCGACGGGATTCCAGCCGGCGACGTCTTCGGTCCCTTGATCGCCGAGTTTGCGGCGGCCGGTGGGCGGCCCGCGCGATGAAGTCGGCCGGTCGCGCACGTGGACACGCGACGAGCTGCTCGAGTTGCTAGCCTGAGTCCGCTCCGAGCCCCCGTACCGTACCGTCTGGGCTGGCGGTGGGGCGTCGATGCACAGCACACGCGACGGACGCGTGTCCGGGAAACTTCTGTCCGGTAGTCACGCCGAGTGAAATGGAATCGCGCGACGTCTCTGGCGCGCCGCTCGGAGAGAGAGCCCGAGGCGGTCGGCTGCGGCCACGAGCTCGTCACGGATCAGCAACTCCAGGACTTCACGCGGCACGGACGACATCGTCGCGCGCCAGTGTAGGCAATCGGCTGGCATGAAATGCTAGACGATGCGGGTGCCCAGCAAACCGAGCGATCACGCACCGAAGGTTTCGACGTCCAGCGCCGAAGTCGCCGAACAAGAGCGCCATGGACCCGTGGTCGCGCGCGAGCTGGCCCGCGAAGAACGCCGCGCCCTCGCCGTGTGCGCGCTGCTTGCGGCATTGCTGCTGGTGTGGATCGCCGAACCGTTCCTGGTCGGCATCCTGTTCGGTGCGCTCACCGGCTTCATGCTCGAGCCACTCGACACGCGTCTCAAGCCACGGCTCGGCGCCAAGGGCGCTGCGTTCGCTTCGGTGGTGATCGCGTCGGTCACGCTGGCCGGCGTGCTGTTCGGGCTCGGATGGTTGATCGTGGCACGCGGCACCCTGCTCACCCGCGACGTACTGCAACAGGTCGGTCCCGGCGGCGCCGGCACGCGGCTGATCAATCAGCTGAGCGAGCGCCTGGAATGGCTGCACATTTCGCCCGACGAGGTCACCGCCAAGCTGCGTGAGGCCGCCGAGCACGTGGCCGGGCAAGGCGCAGCGCTCGCCGCCGCGGTGGTGGCAGGGACGGCGTCGGCCGTGCTGATGCTGTTTTTCGCCACGCTCACGATGTACGCAATCTTGCTGCGCTGGAAGGACATCTCGCTCGCGGCGCAGGAGGCCTTGCCGCTGCGGCCCGACTACACGCGGGATCTGTTCGACGAGTTCCGCAAAGTCGGGCGCACCACGTTGCTCGGCACCATCGTCACGGGCCTCGTGCAAGGCGGGCTCGCGTACATCGGCTTTCTCATCGGCGGCGTGCCGCAGCCCATGTTCTGGGGCGCCATGACCGCGCTCGCGTCGCTGGTGCCCGCGGTGGGCACCATGCTGATCTGGGTGCCCGCCGGCATCTTGCTGATCGTCGGCGGACACACCGTACGCGGCGTGCTCGAGCTGATCTGGGGCATCGTCTTCGTGATCGGCGTGTGCGATTACGTGGTGCGGCCCAGGCTCGTCG
>JAYUXI010000233.1:0-4430 GCA_043753085.1 Myxococcales bacterium
GATCGACAAACCCGCGAAGAACGCGTGCGCCTGCTCGAGCGCTTCGGGCGGCACTTCGCCGCCGGCGAGGTGCTGTACCGCGAGGGCGATCCCGCCAGCCACGCGTACCTCCTGCACGAAGGCCGTGTTCGGGTGCTCAAACGCGTGCGCAACGTCGAGCGCAGCTTGATGGTGCTCGAGTCCGGCGCGCTCTTCGGAGAAACCGCCCTGGCCGACACGGGCACGCGCAGCTCCAGCGCCGTTGCGCTTAGCCACGGCGTCGCCCTCGTGCTCGACCCCGCCACCTTCGACACGCTGGCGTTGCGACATCCGGCCATTGCCATCCGCATCGTCGAGCAGCTCGCCGAGCGCCTGCGCGACGCGGAGGACCAGATCGAAATCATGATGCTGGGTGACGACACGTCGAAGGTGGTGAGCGCGCTGCTGAAGCTGTCCGGCTCGGCCGACGGGCCCATCCAGCTCACGGTCAGTCCGGTCGATCTCGGCTACCGGGTCGGTCTCGACGTCGACGTGGTCAAACGCATCGTCGCCCGTCTGCGCGATCAGGGCTACCTACGCATCGCCGGCGAGACCGTGACCATTTCGGATCTCGGTGCACTCCGCACGCTGTTCAACCTGCTGGGCGCGAAGGAAGAAATCCGTGGAGAACGTGGTGTTTAGGGCCGCGCTACTCGCGCTGGCAGTGCTGCTGTGCGAGGCCGGCTGCGTGAACAAACAGGCCGGCGGAGCGCAGAGTCCCGAACGGCAGAGCCAGGCCGAGTTCGACCTGGCCCGGGACTCGTTCCACAAGGGCGATCCGCGCGGCGCGCTCGACCACGCCCGCAAGGCCGTGGAGCTCGACGACAGCAACGCCAAGGCGCTGTACTTTGCCTCGGTCATCTACGCGTTTTTCTGCGATCTCGATCAGGGCCTCGACGGGCCGGACTGCAAGATCGATCAGGCCGAGTCCTACGCGCGCCGCGCCGTCCAGGCCGACGCCAATTTGCGCGACGGCCGCAACCTGCTCGGCCAGGTGCTGATCCTGCGCGGCCACTACGCCGAAGCGGCTACCGTGCTCGAGCCGCTGACCAAGGATCCCGCCTACGCGTCCAGCCACCTGGCGTGGGGCAACTACGGCTGGGCGCTGGTGCAAGACGGCAAGCTCGACGAAGGAATCGTGGCCCTGCAAAACAGCACGGTGGAGCCCAAGTTCTGCGTCGGCCACTACCGACTCGCAGCGGCCTTCGAGAAGAAGGGCGATCTGGACCGCGCCGAGGGCGAGCTCACCCAGGCTCTCACCACCGATCGGCCCGAATGCCAGCAACTGCAAGACGCGTGGGAGGCACGCGGCAACGTGCGACGACGGCTCGGGCGCACCGCCGAAGCCGGCGCCGACTACGCCAAGTGCGCCGAGCTCGGCCCGCGCAGCAAGACCGGTCAGCGCTGCGCCGCGAAGTCGCGCTCCGTCGCCGGTACGTGAGGGGGCGGCGCGCGCCTGTCCGGGCAAGCCCGTGCGCGCTGCGTCCATTCCCGGTCCATTGTGCTTGCCTTTGGGCCTCCCCTGCCGCATAACCCGTGTCAAGTTTTCGGCAGCGGTTCGTTGCGGATGCCCTTCTTCCGAAGGCTCTCGTCCGCAACATCTTCCCCCAGGAGTGGGAAGATGGGCGCACCTAGTCGAGTTGCCGATCTCGGAGGATTGATTTTGGAGACGGTCGGACGTATCCTGAGAAACCAACGCGAAACGAGGCGGATGAGCCTCGCCGAGGTATCCCGAATCACCCGCATCCCGGTTGGCTCGCTCTCTTCCATCGAGGGCAACCAGTTCGACAACTTGCCGGGTGAAGTGTTCGTACGAGGCTTCCTCAAGGCGTATGCCGGCTCCGTGGGCCTCGACTCCGCGGAGATCGTCGCCCGCTACACGGCGCACCGCCGCGCCCCGCTCGCCATCCCGATGCCTCTCGCGGCGCCGGTCCGGGCGGCCTCCCCGAAGAACCGCCGCGTCGGCGTCGCCGTCGCCTGCGTGTTGCTGCTCGTGCTCTTCACCTTGGCCGTGTCCATCGTGATGAAGCCGCGTGGCCACGACATGCCGCAGGATCTCTCCCAACTTGGGGCTCCGAGCGTCGGCTCTCGTACCAGCCCGAGCATCGATTCGCACCTGCTTCGCGGCTGATTGCGTTCGGCCCGCGCGCAGACCGAAGCCGGCAAGGTCGACGAGTCTCGCGCGCTGCTGCTACGCAGCGTGCCCCAAGGTGACTCGAGCGCGATCGCCACCTACTTCACCGAGGCGCATGGCAAGGTCACTTTCGCCCTGCGCGCGGTGCGGCAGAGTCGCAAGCGCATGCCGCTGGCACTCGAGCCATTCCACACGCTGCGGCTGCGCTACAAGCCGCGCCGCGCCAGCGACGTGTGGTCCCTGGAGAGCGCCGAGCTGGTGACGCCGCGCCTCTCTCTCAGCGAGGATCTCGACGTGAGCTTCGCTGCCGGATCGTACCTGCGCTGGCTGTCTGCACTCACCGCGCCGCGCCAGCCCGACGCGGAGCTTTACGCGGAGGCAGAGACGCAGCTCGATCGTCTCGCCAGCGAGGGCGGGACGGAGGCCTGGCTTCTGCATGCCGGCGTGCGGCTCATGGCGCACGCCGGCTACGAGCTGGAGCTGCGCGCGTGCGTGGCCTGCGGGCGGCCACGCCCTGCCGGCCGCAAGGCGCACGCGTCCACCGAACGTGGGGGAATCATCTGCCGGGCCTGTGCCACCGGCGAGCACGGGCCGCCGGTGGCGGCGCCATTCGTGCTGGAGCCGGCCGTCCTGGCGATCCTCGAAGGCACCCACATCGAACAGCCGACCCGTCCGCAGCTCGAGACGGCCAAGCGGTTTCTGGAGGCCGCGCTGCTCGCGCACACCGAGGTAAGCTTCTGAGGCTCGGCTCTGCAGCGCGCATCGCGGCGCTTCGCTCGAACGTGCTCAGTGCGCCTTCGGAGACGCGCTCGGATTGACCTGCTTTTTGCGGCACTTGACCAGCTCGGCTCCGGTCAGGTTGGCGCAGTGGTCGTTGCCGGCGCTGCTGCTCCCGCCCTGCTCGAGGGCGCTGCCGTTCTCGGCCGCCTTGCTCACTCCTTCGGGCGAGTTGGGCAAGGTGGCGAGCTTGACCACGGTCTGATCGGCCACCGTCGCAATGGCTTCGTGAAGTGCTTCGCGAAACGCGGTGACCTTCGCGTGCGCGTCGTCCTTCTTGGCGATCGGCTTTTCGATCGTGATGGTGTTCTCGAGCGCGACGCGCACGTCGTCGTGCAGGGAATACACCAAGGTGACGCGCACCTTGGGGGAGTCGCCGGTGAGCTCGTCGAGGGCAAGCAGATCGACGTCCAGCACGTGGCCACCGCCCGAAAGCACCTGCTCCACCCCGCGCTCCTGGAAGAGGGCTCGCGTGACGGCGCGCCGCACGTAAGCGTCCGGGCGTTCGGACCAGCGCTGCAGCTCATGAAAACCGAGCTCGACCCCCGAGTCGCGGAACACCATGCGCGCCTGCAGGTGCGCGGCCGCGGTGACGCTGCCGAGTCCGAGCTTTTTGCCGGCGACGGCGGGAGCGGGAGCCACCGAAGCGGCGGCGGGCGTGCCTTCGTCGAGCGTGAAGTAGCGCACGTCGAGCGGGGAGGCCTTGCCGAAAAAGGCGCAGCCGGAGAGCAGCAGCATCGCCGCGGCAAGGTGAGAACCGTGATGTTTCATGGCGTCTTTCCTTTGGCGCGGCCCTTGATCAGCATGTCCGGATCGCGCTCGAGGGCGTCGACCAGGATCTTGATGGACTCGACCGTCTCGCGCACCTCGCGCAGGGTCTTCTCGAGCTCGCGGTTGGTGCCGCTGGCGTTGCGACCGAGATCTGCGTAGGCGTCGGTGGCGCGCTGCACGCTGGTGAGAACGCCTTTCTCGCTGGTGACCTTCTCGAGTCCGGTGTTCAGCTTGGTGATGGCTTGGTCGAGGTTTTCGACCGTGGTCGCCGTCTTGCCGACCACGTTCGAGTCGTGGACTTGATTGACCAGCTTGTCCACGTCCTTCATGACGTTGTCCGCGTACTGGAGCGTCTTCACGGCCGTTTCCGAGACGTTGCTCTTGCGGATCTCGGCGAGCAGCGCGTCGATGTTGGAGATGATTCCGACCACCTTGTCGGCCATCTCGGGCAGACGCCCCACCGCGGTGGTGATCGCGTCCTCGAGGCTCTTCAGCAACGACGCCGTAGCCGGGATGTAGTTGACCGCAACCTGAAAGGGCAACACTTCGACCAGCGAGGTCTTCGGATCGAAGAAATCGATCTGACAGAACTTCACGCCGGTGATGCCCTGCGACACGATCTGCGTCCGCAGCTCTGGCGGCACGTGGATCGACTCGGGGCCGTCGGCCAAGCCGAGACGCTTCACGTCGTTGGTGTCGAGGTCCATTTCGACTTTCACGTGCTTCTTGT
>JAYUXI010000234.1:0-1704 GCA_043753085.1 Myxococcales bacterium
TGTCGTACTGGCGCCGCGACACGCGCGTGGCCGGGGATCACACCACGCAGATCACCGGCACCGTCGGCATGCGCATCGTCAAGCCGTTCGAGGTGTATCTCGCCGGCACCCGCAACTGGCTCGGGAGCGGCGCCCTCGGCGCGCTGCCGGGCGAAGACTACTTCGAAGGCCGCGTGATCGCGCGCGTGCGCTTCGGCCCCTGACTCTTTCAACCCGCACGAGGACTCCATGACCCACCAGAAGCTCACCCTCTCTCTCGGACTCGCGTTTTCCCTGTTTGGACTGGCCGCCGTGGCGTGCTCGGAAACGGCGGATCCCGCCGCGCCGTCCAGCAGTGGCGACGCCGCGAGCAGCGGCGGATCCAGCGGCGAGCAGACGTCGTCGAGTGGCGGCGGCAGCTCCGGCAAAAGCAGCTCCAGCGGCAAGAGCGGGAGCTCCAGCGGCGGCACCAACCCGGACTTTTCCGTGGTCGTGAACGAAGTGGCCAGCAGCGACGACTTCATCGAGCTGTTCAACCCGAGCGACCAAGAAGTCGACCTGTCGGGCTACGCCCTCGCCGATCTGGACAGCGCCACCGACGGCCCGAAGGCCGGGGACACGCGCCTGGTGCTGGCGCAAGGCACCACCCTCGCGGCCGGCGGCTACCTCACCGTCGTAGCCGCGGCCGACGTGGCTTCGACGACGCCGGTCGACTGCTTCGCCGACGATCCCGAGGCGCCCGAGGGCTGCCTCGCCGCCGTGTTCAAGTTGAGCAAAGACGAGCCCGACGCGGTGTTCCTGCTCGATGCCGAGGGCGCCGAGGTGCTCCGCGTCGACCTGCCGGACTCGCCCGATCCCGACGCCGGCGCCGCGGCGCTGCAAGACACGGAAAGCTGGGGCCGCGCGCCGAACGGCACCGGCGACTTCGAAATCCTCACCACGCGCACCCCCGGCCGCAGCAACGACTGACTCTTTCGAGAGGGACCGCGAAAGCAGGCTTGGGCACGACTTGGTGCTGCTCTGCGCTAGGGAGCGCGCAGTAGCTGCTCGACTGCGGCCACGGCTGCGTGGTCACGGGTCGTGAGGCCACCCTTGTCGTGCGATGTGTACTTTACATGCACGCGATCGTGGTGCACGGCGAGCTCGGGGTGGTGGTCGTCGCGGTGGGCGATGAACGCCACGGCATTCACGAACGCCATGACGCGGTAGTAGTCGGAAAAGCGAAACGTCTTCTCGAGCGCGACGTCGGTTTGCGTCCAGCCTGTGGTCTCTTTCATGAAAATATCAGTCCTTCCTTCGACACGTCGATGCGCACACGCGCGCCCTGCGTGATCTCGCCGCGCAGCATGCGCTCGGCGAGCTCGGCTTCCACGAGGCGCGCCAGCGTCCGCCGAACGGGCCGGGCGCCGTAGCGTGGATCGAATCCGCCTTCGTCGAGCACGTACTCCACCGCTGCGTCGGTGATCGACAGCTCGAGCTTCTGCCGGGCGCGCATGCGCTCGGCAAGTTTTGCCACCATCTTCTTGGTGATGTCGCGCACCGCGTCGCGCGAGAGCGCCGGGAACACCAGCACGTCGTCGAAGCGGTTCCACAGCTCGGGCGGCAGGCCGGCGCGCGCCGACTCCAGGAGACGCGCCGAGTACCCGTCGTCTTTGCCGGGATCTCGGCTGCCGAAGCCCACCGTGCGCTCGCGCGGAGCCGCGGCGTCGGCGCCGAGGTTGCTGG
>JAYUXI010000235.1:0-4422 GCA_043753085.1 Myxococcales bacterium
CCTGCGCGCTCGCCCTGCGTCTCGAGCTCGGCGTGCTGCCGGCGGGTCTCGGCTGGCGCCATCTGCTCGTGCTCGGCGTCACCGCCGGCATCGGCTTTACCATGTCGATCTTCATCGCGGGCCTCGCCTTCGCCGATGCGAGTCTGCTCGCTGCGGCCAAGCTCGGCGTGCTCGCGGCAAGCGGTGCTGCGGCGGTCGTGGCACTGGCGTTGGGCCGGATCCTCTTGCAGGCAACGCCTCACGACGGCGCTCTCAGCGCAAACGAAGCGGAGTCCGAGACCGAATCGTGAAAGGCAGACCCGCGGCGCTGCGCGATCGCGGGCGCTCGGGTCCGAGGAAGAAAAGAGACGCGAGCGAACGAAGGGGTGACACAACGGTGAATTGGCGCCAAACACCCAACCATGAACCACCTCCTCACCGGTCTGCTCTTCGGATGCTGTGTCAGCTTGCTCGCTTGTTCCTCGAGTGACGACGACGACGACGACGACAAGGGATCGTCGGGCTCTGCGAACACTTCGAGCGGCTCACAGCAGGGCTCGAGTGGCAGCGGCTCCACGAGCGGCGGCACCAAGGCCGAGTGCTCGAACCAAACCGACTGCGCGAAGCTGACGTGTGTGTGCGGTGGATTTTCCGGCGCCGAGGTGCAGAAATGCACCAACGGCGTGTGCGCCACGACCTGCGAGCAAGCCGGCTGTCGGTGATTTTGGCTCTCCGCGGGTCCGAGCAAGACTCGCGTCCTGCGTCGTCTTCGAGTAGTCCGATCCGATGCGACGCATTCTGGTGACGGGCGCCAACAAGGGAATTGGTCTTGCGATCGCCGAGGCGATCCTCGGCGAGCACGCCGACACGTTCGTGTACCTAGGCGCGCGCGATGCCGAACGCGGATTGGCAGCCGCGCGAGGCTTGCCGCAAGATCGCGTGAAGGTGGTGCCGCTCGACGTGACTGATGACGCCTCGGTGAGCGCCGCCCTCGAGCAGGTCGAGGATCTGCACGGATTGGTGAACAATGCAGGCGTCGGCTACGGCAGCTCGTTCGACGCGGTCGTGCGCACCAACATCCTCGGACTGCAGCGGGTTTGTGCGGGGTTCTTGCCGCTCCTTGCCCGAGGCGGCAGGCTCGTCAACGTCACTTCGGCGGCGGGGCCCTCGTATGTGGCAGACTGCTCGACCGCGGAGAAAGTCTTGCTGCTCGATCCCGAGATCGAATGGTCGCAGCTGCATGCCTTCGTGAGCGAACGCATGCAGAACGCACCGAGCTCGGACGGCGCAGATGCCTACGGCTTCTCGAAGGCGTGCGCGAATGCGTACACCGTACTGCTAGCGCGTGAGCACCCCGAGCTGCAGGTGAACGCCTGCACGCCAGGCTTCATCCACACCGACCTGACGCACTCGTTCACCGCGCAGAAGTCGGCCGCCGAGCTTGGCATGAAGACGCCGGCCGAAGGTGCGCGCGCGCCCATGCATCTCTTGTTCGGCACGCTCGAAGGCAACGGCAGGTACTACGGCAGCGACTGCAAGCGCAGCCCGCTCGATCGCTATCGCGCCCCGGGAAGCGCCGAGTACACGGGCTGAGCGTCCAGCGTTCACGGTACGATGAAGACGCCGGTCAGATCTTCGGTCGCCGAGATGCGGGTGCGGCCACCGTTTTTGTCGCGGAACGAGTACGCACGGAACTGATGGTAGCCGGGCTGCAGAGCAGGGCCCCCATACGCGAGACTGACGTCGGCATTGCCGCTCACGCTGGGTACGTTCTTGTCGCTCCAGATCTCGTTGCCGAACGTATCGAACACGAAGACCTCGTAGCCGTCCTCGGAAGAATCGTCGGCCCAGACGAAGGTTGGTGTGCCGGTGATTGGCTCGGGATTGTTCGCCCCCGGACTGCGCACCGCGAGCGCGCCGGTGATCTTGAAGCCCGGCACTGCGACCCCGGCGCCGCCCACGGTGATGCGCTGAGTCTCGGTCCCGCCGATGCTCGTGTCCGGATCGCGCACCAGCAAGTCGTTCTCGAAGGCAGCGAGCACCACGTAGTCGCCGGCGGGAACCGCGGGGAAACGGTAGTCGCCCGTGATCCCGGCAAGCCGGAGGCCTGGCGGCACTTCACCACGACCGAGCGTGTCCGAGTACGTGCCGGCCACCGCCAGGACGATGGAGGTGCTGCCGACTGCTCCTGCGTTGACGAACTGCAGGGAACCGGTCACGGCGGCGAGGCCCGCGTCGCCCGCGTACAAGTCGATGCCGGCGATCTCTCCACGTGCCGGAACGACCGCACGCACGCCTGCGAACGAAGTCCCGAGCCCGTATCCGCGCACCTCGACGTCACCGGCCGCTGCATTGAACACGACGTAGCTGCCGTCGGTATCGGCGATGCCGGTACGCGCGCCCGCCACCACCAACGTACCAGCGGGCCGTTCTGCGTGCACGACGCCGCGGATGGTACCGCGCGCCTCGCCAGCCGGCAGATCGTCGAGCGCCAACGTGGTCTGCGCGTTCTCGACCAAGTATCCTGCGTCCTGCTCGCTCGGTGAGCTCACGTCGATGGGCAGCGCAATGCGGAGCCCACCCGGGAACGTCACGTAACCATCCGCATCGGCGCGGAGGGTGAGCGGTTCCAGCTTCGGGGTTCCGTCCGCACGCCGAGGAGCGGCGATGCGCAAGGCATAGCTGCCATCTGCGTTGCTCGTGGCAACGCCGCGGGAGACGACCTGCTGGTTCACCGTGCGAGCCACGATACGCGCCCCGCCGATGCCCGTCTGCAGCTCGCGCGCTCGAACCACGCGCCCCCTCAGCTCGACCGGCGCGAAGCAAGCGGGCTTGCCCCCTTCGATGGTCTCGCAAGCCAGCCCTTCGCCGCAGCCCGTCTGCGCGTCGGGATCACAAGGGATGTCCGCGTCCGCGGCCGCATCCCGAGCGGTCGAAACTTCGTTGTCGTCTCCGCCGCAGCCGGCGCTTACGAACGGAAGCGCCGTAGCGCTCGCGGTCAAGACGGTCGCCACGAGCCACGGATAATAAGAAGATGTCATTGCGGAAGGGTGCCGTGAGCCCGTGGCGATCAGGCAGCTCGACGCGACCTTTTCGCGTTGCTTTCGTTCGGCGAGCTCGACCTTCAGCGCGGCGACGCGGTCTTTGCCGAGCGTCCGATGAGCCAGGCGTAGAGACTGGGCAACACCACCAACGTGAGCAGGGTGCTGGTCAGGATTCCGCCGATGACCACGGTGGCGAGCGGCCGCTGCACCTCGGCGCCCGCGCCGGTTGCCAGAGCCATCGGCAAGAAGCCCAGCGACGCCACGAGCGCGGTGGTGAGCACGGGCCGCAACCGACCGCGCGCGCCTTCCTCGGCTGCCTGCAGCGGCGTGCGGCCTTCGTCGCGCAGGTGCTCCATGCGCGACACCAGCACCAGGCCGTTGAGCACGGCCACACCGAGCAACGCGATGAAGCCCACGCCGGCCGAGATGCTGAGCGGCAGGCCCCGTGCGAACAAGGCGACCACGCCGCCGGTGAGCGAGAATGGCACGTTCATCAAAATCAACAGCGACGGACCAACGCGCCCGAAGCTGGCCATGAGCAGCACCAAGATGAGTGCAATGGCCACGGGAATCACGATCGCCAGACGCGCCGTGGCACTGGTGAGGCGTTCGTATTCGCCGGCCCACTCCGTGTAGTATCCCGGTGGTAGCTTCACCTCGCGCTCGAGATCGCGCCTGGCCTGCTGCACGTAGGTGGCGATGTCGCGGCCGCGCACGTTCAGCTGCACGGTGATGCGACGCTGTAGCTTTTCGCGGCTGATCTGCGACGGCGACGGCACGCTCTCGATGCGCGCCAGCTGGCCCAGCGGCACCAGCGTGCCCGCCGGCGTGCGCACCGGCAGCTCGGCCACGTGCTCGGCCGACACGCGTGCGCTTTTGGCCAGGCGCACCATCATCGGGTACCGGTAGCCGCCCTCGACGATCTCACCGACCTCGATGCCGCCCAGCGCCTCGACCGCGTCGAGCACGGTGCGCGACGACAGCTCGTGACGCGCCAGCGCCGCGCGGTCCACCGTCACGGTGAGCGTATTCATGCCGGCGATCTGCTCGGCGCGTACGTCGGCCGCGCCTGGGATGGCGCCGAGCACCTTCACGATGTGATCGGCGGTGCGGCGTAGCAGTCCGAGGTCGTGGCCGTAAAGATGCACCGCCAGATCCGAATCGATGCCGGCCAGCAAATCGCTCGTGTTCATCTCGATCGGCTGCGAGAACGAGAAGCCGGCGCCCGGAATCTCCGCTTGCAGCGCCTTGTCGTACGCGGCAATGAGCTCGTCGCGATCGCGGCCGGTAGTCCACTCGGCCTTCGGCTTGAGCATCACGTAGACGTCGGTCATGTTGACGCCCATCGGATCCACGGCGATCTCGGCGCGGCCGGTCCGGCACACCACGCTGGTGACCT
>JAYUXI010000236.1:0-4422 GCA_043753085.1 Myxococcales bacterium
ATCGAGGGCGTGCACCAAGCGCACGTCGGCCAGATCGTGCATCGCGATCTGAAGCCCTCCAACCTGTTTCTCGCGCGCAAGGCCGACGGCACCCAGATCATCAAGGTGCTCGACTTCGGCATCTCGAAGATGACCGGCCTCGATGCCGCGGCCGCTTCGCTCACCACCACCCGCGCCATGCTTGGCTCGCCGCTCTACATGTCGCCCGAGCAGCTGCGCAACTCGAAGACGGTCGATTCGCGGAGCGACATCTGGTCGCTCGGCGTGATTCTCTACGAGTTGATCAGCGGCACCGTGCCGTTCGTGGGCGACAGCTTGGGCGAGCTCTTTGCCTGCATCCTCGAAAGCGATCCGATCCCGCTGCGGCAGCACGAGCCTTTGGTGCCGCCTGCGCTCGAGGCGGCCGTCATGCGCTGCTTGCGCCGCAAAAAGGACGAACGCTACGTCAGCGTAGCCGAGCTCGCGCAGACCATTTCACCCTTTGCCAACGTACCCAGCCAGCTCGCGCAGAACCTCACCCGTGGACTCGTGCAACCTGCACAGTTCACCCCCAGCCGCGACAGCAGCGTCAGCGCCGTCTTCCAGCCCGGCATCCAGTCGAGCGCGCCGATGGCCGTTGGCGCGCGGCAACCGTTGGCGCTGGTGCAAACCGGCTCGGGCCCCGGCACGTGGGCCACCGGAAGCATCAACACACAGAAGTCCGCCAAGGCTCCAGTCGCGCTGCTTGCGGGGCTCGGCGGCGGCGCGCTCTTGTTGTGCGTTGTCGCGCTCGTCGTGTTTCGTGCCTCCAAAAAAGAAGATCTGCCGTCCGCCACGCCGCCGCTGCCGGTGGCGTCGCTCGTCGCGACTGCTGGCGGCGATGGCGTGCCGCTCACTTCGGCGAGCGCCGCGATCGCGCCTTCCACCATCGCGCCGGGAGCCGTCGCGGCTCCCGACGGTCCGAACGCCGTGGTCGCAGGCGTGCCCGACAAACCCAGCAAGTACGGCAAGACCACCAGCAAGCCTGCTGCGAAGGCGCCGGCCAAGCCCGCCCTCGCCGCCGAGAATCCGAAGCCCGTCAAGAAGCCGGCCGAGCAGCCAGCCGGCTTCGGCATCCCGGAAAATCGCTGAGCCTGCGTTGCCGCCGCCGATTCGTTTCGGGTACCGTGCGCGCATGAAGCTTCGTGTCTCGATTGCGGCAGGCGCACTGCTGGTGGCCCCCACGCTGACCACGGTCTTGGCGCATGCCCAGAGCGACAACGGCAAGTACGCGGAGACCGCCTTCAACGAGGGGCGCACCTACTTCGAGAACGGCAACGTCGCCGCGGCGTGTGCCAAGTTCCAGAAGAGCCTGGACCTCGAGTTCCAGCGCACGACGCTGCAGGCGCTCTCGGTGTGTCGCGAAAAAGAAGAGAAGTGGGCGAGTGCCTGGAACAACTACCTGGAGCTTGCGCGCCGCTTCTCGCAGGCCGGAGAGGAAGACAAGGCGCGCCTCGCCCGAAGCAAAGCGTCCGAGCTCGAAAAGAAGCTGCTTTACATCGTGCTCGTGATGGATGAGCCGCTGCCCGGGCTGGACATCACCATCGATGGCACCAGGCTCGACGCGTCGCTGCTCGGCACCCGCCTGCCAGTCGATCCCGGCCCACACGAAGTCGTAGTCACGGCGAAGAAGAAAAAGCCCTGGAAGCAAAAAGTCACGGTCGGCCCGAGTCCGGTCGAGCAGCAGGTGAAGATCGCCAAGCTCGAGGACGATCCCAACGCGGAGACCGCCAGCTCCACGTCGTACCAGCTGCCCGGCCCGATGCGGCAGGCGCCGGGCTTCTGGACCACCCAGCGCGTCATCGGCGCGGCGGTCGGTGGCGCAGGCATTCTGGCTCTCGGCGGCGCCGCGGTGTTTCAAATCATTGCCCTCAGCGAGGACAGCAAGAGCGACGAGTTCATCGCCAACGCCCAGACTGCCGAGGATCGCGACGGCTTTTCCCCCGACGCCAACAACAAGCCGGTCTCCGCCCCGTCGTGGCGTGAGTCGGCCCAGACCCGCAAAGACGCAGCCAAGAACAACCAGCTCGGCGCCATCGTGCTGGCCAGCGCCGGCGGCGCCATGCTGATAACCGGCATCGTGCTGATTGCCACGGGTGGCGCGCGCACCACGGCCACCGTCGCCTACAAGCCGAAGGCCACGGGGCCGTGGGCCGACTTCTCCATCACGCCCACTGCTTCGCCGCGCGCGCTCGGTCTGGTCGGCACGTTCTAGTCTCGCGGGACTCGCTCACAGAAACAGCGACAGCGTGGCCATGATGGCGGCGGGCGGCCCCACCGTCACGTGCCGTTGCGGCACGAGCGACGGCGCAGCGCCGCGCGTGAAGTTCGACGCGTAGACGAATTCGCCTTCGATCCACTGCGCGTTCAACAGGTTGTACACGTCGATGCCGAGCTGCACTTCCTGCAGGCGCAGGCTGGCGGTGGCGTCGACCACGAACGCGTCGTGACCCAGCTCGCCGAAGGGCAGCGGACGGCGCGCGAAGTAGGTCACGCCCGAGCCGAGCCGCCCTTTGAGCTCGCGTCTCAGCACGCGCCCGAGCTTTGGGGTCAGCGCGAGATCCATGCGGCCGGTGATCTGCGGAACGTACGGCAACAGTGTACCCTGCAAATATTCGCCTTCGGTGGTGCGGAAGGCCGCCCGCGTGTAGGTGAGGCTGGCGCTGGAGACGAACCACGAGGTGGGCTCCGCGGTGAACTCCGCGGTAACGCCAGTGCGCACCGTGGGCGGCGTGCGCTGAAAACGCGTGGTGGCCTGGTCGAACGCGAGGTCGTCACTCAAGGCGGTGCGAAACGCAGCGGCGCTGGCGCGGAATGGGCCCTCCCGGTAGCGCAGGCCGGCCTCGTACGAGATCACGGTGGTGAACGGCGCGGTCTGGTTGTCGGCCAAGGTGCGCGCTTGCGGCGAGCGAAAACCTTCGCCGTAGCTGGCCACGGCGATGAGGCCGCGGACCGTCGCCACTTCGAGCGTGCCCTTCTTGCCGATGTGCGCGCCCTGGGTGGAGCGACGCTGTCCTTGGCCAAGCAGACCACCGGTGTCCTCGGTCGCGTACGACAGGCCGTCGAGGCGCAGGCCGCCGCGCAGGGTAATGCGCTTCCAGGCGGTGAAGGCGGCGTCCACGTAGCCGCCCACGTCGGTGCCCTGCACCTTGGCGCCGACCTCGTCGAGCGTGACCTCGGAGGTGGCAACCGACAAGCGCCGCTGCGATTGGTCGATGCGATCGTGCCGGAGCGACACGCCAGCTTCGACGAAGTCGCCCGCCGACAGCAGCGGCGTGGGCAGCCGGTACCAGGAGCGCAGGCCCACCGTCGTGGCGTCGTTGATCTGCTGCTCGGAGTTGCCGGACGTGGCGGCGGCGGCGTTGGCCGTGCCGCCCGTACCGGGCAGTGGCTGCTCGTAGTAGCCCGTGAAGTTCTGACGCAGCCGGATCGAATGCAGCACGAAATACGGCGCGATCGACCACCGCGACTTGCCGGCGGCGTCGTGCAGGTCCAGCACGAGCTGCGTGCGCGACGCGTCGCCGCCTTGCTTCGAATCGTAGGTGCCGAAGCGATCGACCCGGCCGCTGTCGATGTCGGCGAGACGCAGCACGCCGGCCGAGCCGTAGTTGGTGGCGTACGTGGATCCCATCACGCGCAGGGTGGCGCGCTCGCCGAGATGAAACTCGGTCTGGGCGATGCCAGACGTGCGGCGCGCCGCCCGCGCCTTTCCGAAGCCGTCGGTGGCGTAGATCTCGAACGCGGCGAAGGTCTGGTCGCTCTCGCCTTTCGGCCGATAGGCCATGAAGTATCGCCGCGTGTCGAACGAGCCAGCGGTGGCCTTGGCGGTGACACCTGGCTGATCGTAGCCGAGCTCGAGGGCCAGGCTGCCGGCGACCGCGAAGTCGCCCTGGCGCGGATCGTAGGTGCCGGGCTGCGAGCGAATGCTTTTGACCACCTCCGGCGGCAAAAAATGCAAGTCGGCGTACCCCTGCGCGTGCAGGTTGGACACGTCGTTCACGGGCGCGCCACCGGCCCAGATCTCGAGATCTTGGCCATGCACGGCGTCGAAGCCGCGAAAGAAGATCTGCGACGCGTCGCCTTCGCCGCCGTGGTTCAGCAGGGTCATGCCGGGCACGGTGAGCAGTAGATCGTTGGCGGTGCGGTGGGGAGCGGCCTGCAGGACGGCGCGATCGCGGGTGATCTCGGAGGCCGAGCGCGGCGGCGGTCGGGTGCCGGCGACGCGGACTTCGGTGATGTCTGCATCTTTTCCGTGCCCGACCACGACGGGCTTATCGGGCTGCCTGGGAGCAGCGGCAGGCGTTTCGACCACCTCGGCCGTGGGGTTGCCGACGAAGCGCACCACTGCACGGACCTTGGCAGCTACGGGTTGGCCGTCGCTCCGGGCCGGATCGAAGATCCAGT
>JAYUXI010000237.1:0-1699 GCA_043753085.1 Myxococcales bacterium
CAGGACGTCATCACCTGCGTCGCCGGCAAGAAGTACCCGACCAGCTGCGGCGCGAGCAACGGCGACGCGTCGATTGGGTCGTGCGGCACCTCGCAACCGACTTGTCAGGACGTCATCACCTGCGTCGACGGCAAGAAGTACCCGACCAGCTGCGGCGCGAGCAATGGTGATACTTCGATTGGGTCGTGCGCGACCGTTCCTAAGGACTTGTCCTGCGAAGGTCGCTGCGGAGGGTGGGCCAAGGGGAACAATGACAGTACCTGCAGTTGCAAAAGTAATTGTGGGCCGGAAGGGTTTCTCTGCTGCGAGGACCACGAATTGTTCTGCAATTGATGTCGCCGGTGATGCCTGCCGCCGGAAACATGGCCGGTGGGCATCGCTGATCGCATTCGGACATTGGTAACGAAAGAAGAATTGAAGTATGGAACTCCGCAAAACTCACTGGTACGCCGTCTGTTGCCTCCTCCTCGCCGTAGCGCCGATCGCGTGCAGCTCGAACGACGCCGCTTCCGCCATCGCGCCCGAAGCAGTGCCGGCGGACGGCAGCTCGGCGAAACCGAAGGAATGTTTCAAGAACGAACAGTGTTCGTCCGGCGACTACTGCAACCTCGCGCAGTCCAGCTGCGGCGCGCTCGGTGTGGCTGGCCGCTGCGAAACCGTTCCGGTCACGTGCGCATCGAACGACGCGCCGGTGTGTGGTTGCGACGGCCGCACGTACGAGAGCGCGTGCGACGCCGCCCAGCTCGCCGTCACGGTCCTGGGCGAAGGAGCTTGCGAGGAAGGTGGCTCTCCGCAGGTCGATGACGTCGACGTCGATGACGTCGATGATGACGTCGATGTCGATGACGACGTCGATGACGTCGATGCTGGTGGCAGCTCTGAGGACGATGACGACGTCGTCGTCGACAGCGGGGCCACGGGCGGATGCGCCAGCAACGCGGCGTGCGGCACGGGCAAATATTGCGACCTCGCGGCGTCCGAGTGCGGAGACCTCGAAGTACTGGGTACGTGCAAGACGGTTCCAGTGATGTGCCAAGAGGTCTACGAGCCCGTCTGTGGCTGTGACGGCGAAACCTACGGCAATGCGTGCGAAGCAGCAAACGCATCGGTCACGGTCCGCGCAGCCGATTCCTGCGATCTTTGAGCGGCGTGGGCGGCTACACTGAGCCGGGTGGAGCCTTGCCCCGACGACTGCACGATGGCTTCGTTCCTGGAGGGCGAGCTCACTCCCGGGGTGGACGAGGTGATACGACTGCACGTCGCCCAGTGCGACGACTGCCGAATTCTCTTGGCAACGAGCGTTCGGTCCGTCCGCGAACTTTCCGCCCCGCGCGGGGCGGACGCTGGGTTCGGCCAGGCCGGAGTCGGTGTTCGTTCGTGGATCGACGGGCTCTTGCCCCCTCAGGGGACGCTGCTCGCTGGGAAGTATCGTCTCGATCGGCTGCTCGGCGCGGGCGGCATGGGATACGTCGTGGCGGCTACGAACGTGTCCCTCGATCAACGCGTCGCCATCAAGCTCCTGTTGCCTTCGGTCGCGGAAGTCCCCGGCGCCGTCGAGCGCTTCGTACGGGAGGCGCGCGCGGCAGCGAAGCTGGAGAGCGAGCACGTCGTGCGCATTCTCGACGTGGCGTTGCTTCCGAACGGAACGACGTACATCGTGATGGAGTATCTGGAAGGAACCGACCTGCGCGAGCTCCTG
>JAYUXI010000238.1:0-4420 GCA_043753085.1 Myxococcales bacterium
GTTCGGCAAGCGCGTCTGGCCACCTTGGTGCAGCACGCGCACGCGCGCGGCCTCGGCGTCGGGGTAGACGCCGCCATCGCGCTCCAGCAGCAGCACCAGTTCCGGCTCATTCGCAATCAGGGCGACCGCGCCGTCGAGGTCCAGCAGCTCCACCAGCATCTCGACTGGGTGTTCGGCGCCGGCTTCGACTTTCTTTCCACGGAGTCGGGCACGACCGAGTTCACGCACCCCGAGCCTTCCCTGATGCTCGCCTGGATGAATGAAGCTGCAACCTACACCAAAGAGCAGTTCGGTGCGCCGTCGTACATCAAGGCGCATTGCTCCACCGGGCAGTTCGCCGAGGGCTATCCGGATCCGGTCACGGGCGATCCCATCAACTTCAACTTCTTGCCGCACTACGCGGTGCCGGCGCTCGGCGTGATGCCACACACCGTGCAGTTTTACGGGCTTCACGACAAGGCGCCCACCTACGGCAACACCGACTTCCGTTACATCCAGGACTTTCTCGCGCAGGAAGTGGGCCGGCGCGAGGTGCTATGGCACCCGGAAACGGCGTACTGGGTCAATTTCGATACCGACGTCCCGCTCTTCCTGCCGGTGTACGCCGAGCGTCGCGTCGACGACCTGCGCCTCCTGCTCCGCGAGCAGAATGCCGGCCGTTTCGGGCAGGGCAAGGCCATGGACGGCCAGATGATCTTCTCGAGCGGCTGGGAGTGGGGCTATTGGCTCAACGACGTGGTGGCGGCGCGCGCCGCGTGGAATCCGCATCTCGAGGCGGCCACCAGCAACGAAAGCATGACCATGATCCTGCGCCCGCTGGCACGGGCGTTTGGCAGCGGCGGCGATGCCGCGCTGGCGTGGATCGCGTCCACGGCATCGGTGCAGCGCGAGCTCTTGATCGACGGGCGCGTCGGCGGCGTCGCCCCGGCCGACATCGAGAAGCGCAACGGCATCGCGTACCTCGCCGGCTTCGACGCCATGACCGACCTCGCGGCCGACGCGCAGAAGCTCGGTCTGGAAATCGCTCCCGTCACACAACCCAAGAAGCTCGGTCTGGTCGAGGTGCGCAACCCGCTGCACGCCGGTCCGGACTACGACGACGAGGTCGAGCCGCTGCTGGGCGAGATGGAGACGCGCTTTGGTGGGCTCTCGGCGCCTGCGTGGGTGGACGCCGTGCCGGCTACGGCGCGGGACCTCAGCGACGATCTGCGTGACGCCGCGCGCATGACGGCGCTGCGCGCGAAGCAGGTGCATGGCCTGTACGACTACGCGGCCAGCTGGCCACTCGGCAATCCGGACACGCGCATGCAGCGGCTGCAGAGTGCACGCGATGCGCTGGACGAGGCGGCCACGGTGGTGGCGCAGCGCGAGGCGCACTACCGCGTGCCGGTGGCGCGGATTGCCGGCTGGCGCGAAACGCCGGTAGCCTACAGCTTCACGTACCTGTGGCCGGTGCACTCGCTGTATTTCTGGTGGCGTGACGAAGGCAAAGCGGTCGATGCGCCGGTGTCGCCCTGCTACCTGAACATCATCGACCCGGCGGACGTAGGCCTGGGCGAAGGCACGGTGCACGACATCGCCGGCGCCATCCGCGGCAACGACGGCTTGACGGAATGCCTCGCCGCGCCCGCCACGGAGCCCCACTACCCTCGCGACGACCTGCGCTCGCGTCCCTGAAGAGCAGCACTGAAGGGCTGGAGTGAAGGGGCAACGGGCAGCACGACCGGCGCGCGCTGCGCGCCGGCGACCACGAGCGCCGTCCTGCCGATCATCCACACGCCGTGCCGCCGCCCGGACTATCGTGCTCCCCATGAACCTTGCACGGATCGCAGCGCTTCTGCGTGAGCTCGCCGACGAGATCGATGCAGCGCCTGCCGCTCCCGCGAAGCGCGTGGCGAAGACTCGCAAGGTCAGGCCCGAAGAGCTGCCGGCCGCCCCCGCG
The DNA here is from genome assembly GCA_043753085.1 of Myxococcales bacterium. Taxonomy (GTDB): domain Bacteria; phylum Myxococcota_A; class Polyangia; order Polyangiales; family Polyangiaceae; genus JAYUXI01. The sequence goes on from JAYUXI010000238.1 coordinate 1,943, forward strand.
CCCGTGCGCAAGCGTATCCCCAAGCCGACCAGCGGCGAGGTCGCGCTCGACCGCGCCTTGCGCAAGATCCGCTCGTGGGATCCGCCGAAGCGTTAGTCGCCGACGCGACGCGTCTTGAGCGCGAGGGCCCTGTCGATCGCTGCCTTCGGCTGGATCGCGCCCCAGCCTTGACGGTCCACCGGCACGTGCTCGATTCTCTGTGCAGTCTGCATCAAGATGCGCTTCACCTCGAGTGGCTTCAGGCTCGGGTTTGCCTCGAGCATCTGCGCCACGATGCTGGTCACGATGGGCGCGGCGAAGCTGGTGCCGTCGACCATCTTGTAGTGCTGGTTGATCACCAGCTCGTCACGCAGACCGGCGTCGATGCACTGGCGGATCAAGTACGTGGGCTGCCCGCGCACCGCGTCGAGCGCCATCGACACGCCCTGGTTCTCGCTCAGCACGCCCTCGAGAGCGTGATCCGGGGTGCCGTGCAGCCGCGCCAGCAACGCCACTTGCTGCGCCGTCGGCGTTTCCGGCAGGATCGGCGCCGGAATCCACTCGGCGATGGTGACGATCTCCGGTTTCTGCAGGCCGTCGATGGTCGGCCCGTACGACGAATTGTACGCCGTGGTGCGGCCTTTGGTCGGGTTGCCTTCGTCGTTGATGCCGCCCACCGAGATCACCGCCGGTACGCTGGCCGGCGGTACCACGTAGCCGGGCCGATGACCTTGGTTGCCCACCGCCGCGACCACCACGATGCCGGCGCGCACCGCGGCCTCGGCAAAGCGGCTCATCACGTCGTCGAGGTGGCTGGCCTCGTAGTCGCCGCCGGCCGAGATGTTCAACACCCGGATGTCGTAGCGCTGCCGGTTGAGCAGCACCCACTCGATGCCGCGCGCGAGGTCGTCGTGCAAGACGCGCGACATGTGCCCCACCTTCACCAGCACCAACCCGAGCTCGGGGGCGGCGCCGCGGAACCGTCCCTCCGACAGCGTGCCGTTGCCCGCCGCCACTACGGTCGACATCATGCCGTGCCACGACGACGGACCCGGATGGGCAAGCTCGTCCACTCCGCTCTTGCCGCCGGTGAGGTCGTGGTAGGCATGGATGCGCGAGTGTGGCGTGGTGAGGTCGGGGTGCGCGTAGAAGCCCGCGTCGAGGAATGCCGCCACGATGCCGCGCCCGGTGAAACGCATGTCGTCGCCGATGCGAGCCGAGATCGAGAGCGGCGCCCGGCTGCGTGGATCGTGCGAATCGTGCTCGCCACGGATGGGCCCAGCCGGCACCGGAGCAGCAGCCTTTTGCCGCCGATTGGAAGGCCGTGCGGGCGGGTTCGACTTCATGCTGTCGTCACTAGCAGATCGATGCGGAGGGATGACCGGGGGCCTGATCCTCGACGGCAGCAATTGGCTGCGTACCGAGAAAACGAGGCGAAGGCAAAAGGCGACCACATGGTGTTGCGTCGGCAGCGCATCGAGGACGGCGTGCACCCAGTGCGGTCACGGCAACCCGAGACCTGGCTCGCTCGCCGCGCCTTTGCCCTCGAGGGTGAGCGTCGCCGAGAAAGTCGGCCAGCGCTACGGCGCTACGACCAATACGTCGATGGGGAGACTCGAGCCGCCGGCCGACATCGCCTGCAGTGAGTCCGCCGAGTTGCCGGCGTAGATGGCTTCGGTTGCCAGTGCAGCGCGCGCGCCTGCGCCGGGCAGCGCGTAGGCCGCGCCGGCGCGCAGGGCCGCACCCGCCCATGTTCCCCCGCGTGGGCTAATTGCGAGCTTGCTCACGACTGCTGGGTCGAGCTCGAGGCGGTACAGCAAACCGTAGTTGCCCTGCAGCGATTGCGGATCGCCAGTCGCAGCGTCGATGCCTTCCAGCGCGTCGTCGAGCGGGGCGATGCCCAGGCGCATCCGGCGAACGCCGCGCGGCGCTGCCGAGGCCTGCGCGCTCGTACCCACGAGAAGCCGTTCTGCCTTCGCGAACGTTCCGCGTTGATGCGCCGACTCGCGCGGTAGCAGGGAGAGGCCAGCAGCCGTGACCGATGCGTCTTGCCCCGCCGTCACACTGAGAAACGAGAACTTGAGCGGTTGATCGGTGACGACGTCGTAGATCGCATTCACGAGCTGGTTTTTCTTGGCATGCAAGGCGTCTAGATCCGGGTCGAGCAACACGCGCTTGCCCGCCGCAACTTCCAGCGTGGTGGCCGCGCGCGGCTGGAGCCAATCGAGCACGGCCGACTGGCCCTGCGCGACGTACGACGTGCTCGGAGCCGAGAGGCCGCGCTGCATGATCCGCACGCGGCCGAGCGCGCTACCTTGATTGAGCACGACAATCGGGAACTTTCGCAGTGCATCCGAGCCATTTGCATGATACACGTACAAGCGATAGCGGCCGGCTGGCACCGAGTCCGCGTAAAGCACGCCGTCGACGGCTGGCTGCTCGGGTGAGTCCGAGAACAGCAGCGTGGGCGCGTCGTCCGCCACACAGACGGCCACGGCA
>JAYUXI010000239.1:0-1698 GCA_043753085.1 Myxococcales bacterium
GGCGAGAGCGAGGGCGCTCTCGGGGTCGAGCGCGGTGAAGCGCAGACCGAACTCGTGGCCGGCGTCACCGGCGCTCTCCTGGCGCCAGACCACGGTCCCCTCACAGATCACTTCCGACTCACCGATCGAGAAGCGACACGAGAGCGGCTGCCCGAGCTCGGGCAGGATCGGCGACATGAGGTGCAAGCCCTCGCGCGACACGTCCACCGCGCTGGCCTCGAACGGAGGCAACGACTCGTCGCCACCAACATCCACTTTTTCGTCGAACGCGATTCGCGCTGCGCCCGGCTGACGGCGCTCGATTGCGTGCTGCATCTTTATCCTCCGAGGGGTCCACGCGGGCGAACGATTCGCGCGTCACTTGGCCTGTACCCACCCTGCTACGAAGGTTCGAGCACCTGGGCCAAATTTCGGTGTGCGACGGCGCGGCGCCCATAAGGTCCGGAGCTATGGCCGACGCGGTGCGCGGTCGACGGCCTTGATGCGTTTGCGCTGCGGCGCTGGGGCCGGCTGGCGTAGTGCATGCTCGATGATGTCTTTGATGCGGCGCACGGCCACGTCGCAGCTGCGGCGGCGCAAGTACGAAAAGCCGATTTCGTGTGGCCCGAACGCCGGCGGTAACGACGCCGTCGGCACGGGCACGAGCGCCGACGTCGCGCCGCCACCGTGCGCCACCCGCGAGGGCAAGATGGCCGGTAGACCTGCCAGCGCCAGTGCCTTGGTGGTCTCGAAGGTCTGGCACGAAACCCACGAGTCGGTGTCGATTCCGGATCGAGCGAGATGCGTCGCTACCGACGTTCCATTGGCGTCCTGTGCCTCGGGCACGAACGCACCGCGTAGCGCAACGCCACGCCACGCTGCCGGCGCACCGTGGCCGCGACTGCGCGCGTTGCATAGAGCGCGTAGGAGTCCTCGAACAACGTGTCGCTGGCGATCACGGTTCGATCCGGGGGATTGACGCTGACGATGCAGTCGAACTCACCCGCGATGAGCCGGTCCACCAAGCGCGCCGACGAATCCGTGCCCAGCGCGATCGGCGGCGCCGTCTCGCCGGCTGGCGCCACGATGCGTGGAAACAGGTACACGGCGATGCTCTCGCAGGTGCCAACCCTCATCTTCTCGCGCTCGTGCGCGGCGCGCTGCGTCCGCCGCTCCTCGAATGCTTCTACGAGCCGTTCGACGTTCTGGGCCAGCTCCAGCAGCTCGAGCCCGAGCGAAGTGGGGCGCAGGCCCGCAGCGGTCCGCGTGGCCAGACTCGCATCACACTCGGTTTCGAGGATCGCCAACGTGCGCGACAACGCGGGCTGACTGACCCGCAGATTCTTCGAGGCTTGCCGCAGCGACCCGTAATCCATGATGCGCTGGAACATCTTTGCCTTCTCGAGATGCGCCAAGATGGTCATTGCCGAGACATATTCAATTGTTCGTGGGTGGGAGATACATTTTTGATCTACCGCGCTGCCTGGGCAGGGATCTCTCCTCGATTCTCGAAGTTGCCTTGTTGCGTTCACGTCCCGGAGACGACGATGAAGACCGAGTCACTTTCCATTTTGCAAACCTGCATGCCGACCGGCGCCGCAGCACTGGCCGCCTGCAGCGCCGACGGTTCGGACGATGATGCGGCCACGAGCTCGGGTGCAGCCACGTCTTCTTCGAGTGGTGCGGCGGCCGGGATCGACGGCGGCTGCCCTGCAGTCG
>JAYUXI010000240.1:0-4415 GCA_043753085.1 Myxococcales bacterium
ATGAACTGAATGTTGAAGGGCACGCTGTTCTGGCCAACGCAATCCTCGGCTGTACCGCGCACGTAGTCCGCAGGACGTGCGGCACCGATGTTTTGGTGCGCGATGTCCTGGATGCGGATGAACGTGGTCGACACCGGTGAGTTGGGCACCGGTGCCGGGCTGCCCAACCAGCAGCGGAAGTTCGGCGCGCCGCGCGTTTCTGCTGGGGTGCATTCCGAGCCTTGCGACACCCAGGTCTGCAGGGGAACGGTCACCTCGGTGTTGGTGACCGAAAGCTGGTACCGCAGCGTGCGATCTCGGAGGCAGTCGTCCAACGAGAAGAGGTTGTTGGCAATGTTCAACGACGTGTCGCGCGTGACAATCGTAGTTTGGTCGGCCTCGAGCAGTACGGGCTGCGTCGTCGGATTCGGAATCTCCGCGGTCTGCGCCCCCGTCGCTCCGCTGCTCGACGTCTGCGCCCAAGCCGCTCCGGGCATGTCCAGGACGAGCAGAACCAGGGCGATCGAGGTCTTTGGGCTTTTCAGGACGCGTACCATGGGTTGGTAGAAGGCATAGAGCACAGGGCGTGCCGGAACGTGAAGGCCTGTTGTTCTGCGACGGATCTCGATCATCGAAGCTCCCTGGTGAGACGAAACGACACGAGCCGCACGCGCTCCTGCCAAGTTGACAAATGATCTGCGACGCCCCGAACCTGCAATCCGGTCCGCCCCAGCGCTGGCACAACCGGGGACCCCGTGACTAAAGTCCTGCGCCATGTCTCTCGTTGCCTCGCGTCGCGCGCGCCCGACCGAAGACCCGATCTTCGCCCTCAACTCCGAAGCCAACGCCCGCAAGGCCAAAGGCGAAACCGTGGTCAACGCCACCCTCGGCGCCGCCATGGACGACGCCGGCAAGCTTGCCGTGCTGCCCACTGCCCTGCGCGCCCTGCGCGAGGTCGACGGCATGACTACCGCGGGCTACGCACCGATCGCCGGGACCGCGGCTTTCCTCGAGGCCGTGAAAGACGATCTGCTGCAGGGCGTTCCCGCGCTCCGCGCCCGCGCCGTGGCCGTGGCCACACCTGGCGGCACCGGCGCTCTGCATCACGCCATCGTCAACTTTCTCGAGCCTGGCCAGGCCATGCTCACTACGAGCTATTACTGGGGCCCGTACCATACCCTCACCGACGAAGCGGGGCGCGGTCTCGACACGTTCACGCTGTTCGACGACAAAGGCGGATTCGACGTCGCCGCCATGAACGCCGCCGTCGAAAAGCAACTCGCCACGCAAGGCCGGGTGCTGCTCGCCATCAACGACCCCTGCCAGAACCCGACCGGCTACACGATGAGCCTCGAAGAGTGGCGCACCGTGGTCGAGTGCCTCACGCGGCACGCGAAAGCGGGCGGCGACATCTCGCTGCTGGTGGATGTGGCCTACATCGAATACGGCGCCGCCGTGGATCCGCGCGCCTTCGTCCAGGAGCTCGCGCCCTTGGCCGAGCACGCGCTCGTCGCATTCGCATGGAGCGCGTCGAAGTCGTTCACCATGTACGGGCTGCGCGTCGGCGCGCTCGTGGCCGTGGTGCCTGAAGATCAGCGCGCCCTCACCCAGGCCGCCCTTACCTACTCGTGCCGCGGCACCTGGTCGAACTGCAACCACGGTGGCCTCGTGGCCATCACGCGCCTGCTGGTGGATCCCGCCCTTCGCGTCGATCTCGTCACCGAACGCAACGCGCTCAAGCGCACGCTGTTTGCCCGCGTCGAGCGCTTCAACGCCCTCGGCCACCAGGCCGGTCTCGTGTACCCGCGCTACGAAGGCGGCTTCTTCGTCACCGTGTTCCACGACCACGCCAAGGAGCACGCGGCCCGCATGCGCGAGCGCGGCGTGTTCGTGGTTCCCGCGCCCGGCGCGCTCCGCGTGGCGCTCTGCAGCGTGCCAGAAGCCGACGTACCGCGCCTGGTCGACGCGCTGGCGCTGTGCTGATCGTGGCGGACTCTGGTCTGGAGAGGTTCGAGCCGCGTGCAGTCTGCATGCGGTGCATGCGCCCGCAGCGGGTCTGTTGGTGCCCGCACCTGGTGTCGCTGCCCACGCGCACGCATGTGGTGATCCTGCAGCACCCGCGAGAGCGTGACATGCCGATCGGCACCGCGCGAATGGCCTCGCTGTGTTTGCCCAACTCCGAGCTGCACGTCGGCATCGACTGGAGCAATGCCCCTGCCCTGCAGCGCGCACTCTCGGATCCAGAGCGACCCGCCGTGCTGCTGTACCCCGGCGGGAGCGCCACCGATTTGATGCAGAATCCACCCAAAGGGCCGTGCACGCTGGTGGTGCTCGACGGCACCTGGTCGCAGGCTCGCAAGCTGCTACGCAGCAATCCGAACCTGGAAGCCCTGCCCCGCGTTGCCTTCACCCCGGCGAAGGCCAGCGAGTACCGCATCCGCCGCGAGCCGCAGGACGACTACGTGTCCACCATCGAGGCCCTGGCCGAGGTGCTGCCGGCGCTCGAGCAAGACGGCCGCTCGTTCGCTGGGTTGCTGACGCCGTTTCGCGCCATGGTCGACGCGCAGATCGAGTCCGAGCAGACGCGACCCAAGGTGCACGGCGGGCCGTCGCGCAAGCGCCTCACGTTGCGCAAGAACTCGCTGGCCAAGCTGCGCGAGCGCGCGGCGGATCTCGTCTGCGTGGTGGTCGAGGCCAGCGCGTGGGCCCGACGCCGCGGGGTGGCGCACGCGCAGGACGAGCTCGTGTACTTCGGCGCGTACCGCGTGGCCACCGGCGAGTCGCTCACGGTTCCGGTAGTGCCGCTCCGCGACTTGGCCCCGAACACGCTGACGCAGACACTCCTCACGGCCGAGGTGCTCTCGGGCGGGATCACGCGTCAGGAGCTGACGCAGCGGATGCGTGCATTCTTCCGAGATGCGGATGTAGTGTGCACATGGGGCGAGCACACGCTGGACCTGTGCGAGGGCACCATCGGCCGCTTCTGGAATCAATGGTTCGACGTGCGCCAGATCGCCCGCGACCGCGCGCAGGGCAAGGTGGGGCCGATGCCCATGGTGCTGACCAGCTTGCAGGAGGCGAGCCCGCCCCCGCTCGGCGACGGCCGCGCCGGAGTACGGCTCGCGCAGCTGGTGGCGATTGCGCGCCAGTTCTGCGTGTAGCGTCGCCAGAAAGGCCGGCGGCGCGCGCGCTGCGTCGAGCACGTTCGCCCGGTGCCGGGCCATGGCGCTTGCTCTGCAAGAGCGCATGCATCACCCTTCCAGAGATGCATACCCGGCGCGCTTTGCTCGTTGCATTCGTTCTTCCCCTCGCATGTCTGCCTTCGCTTGGTGTGGACGGCGGACCGGTACCGGACGACGCGGCTGCCGACGCTGGCACGCCAGCGAAAGGCCGCCCCGACGAAAACTCGGGGACACTCCCGGGCGCAACCACCGGTGACGCGAAGGCCGTCGCCCCGACACCGCTCCGCCTGCCGCCGCGGCGCCCTGTGCCAGCCGCCGGGAGCCGCGACGCCGTCGCGTTCCGCATTGCCGACTACATGGCTTCGCTCGTTCGGCTCGACGATGGCGGTCCGCGCGTGGCCTGGGATTCAGAGCTCTACAACCGCGACAATGATGCAGGTTACATGGGCTTTTCGCTGGGCCTGGCCGGCGCGCTTTGGGGCAGCGAAAGTCACATCGACGCGCTGGAAAGACTGCTCGATTGGTACGCAGGAACAGTCGACGCCGACGGCTGCTGGCACTGGGGCTACGCGAGGAAAGCCGGCGGAGGATACGAACCCACCGTCGGCGCTGAATACACGAGCCTGGTGCCGCCCATCACCGGCATTCGCTGCATCGATGCGCCGCAGAGTTTTCCGGTTGCCGGCCTGGCTTTGTACGCGTCGCTGCGCCCAGAAGACACCGCCATGATGGACCGCTTGCTGCCGATTTGTAAGCGCGCGATCGATGCATTCATCGCCCACAACTACGAGGCCAGAACCACGTTCTTCTACTCTAGCTCGCAGTTTGTTTCTGGCAGCTGGAAGCTCTTCGACGTTGCCTACAGCGCGGGCCAAGCAGACGTCACCGTCGGGCTCCGGTCGCTGTTCGCGCTGGACGGAGACGCGCGTTATCAGCAACTCGCGCAACAGCTCGAAGCGAATGTCGACCAACGTTTCTGGCTGCCTGGGCTCGGCCTCTACGCCGTGGGTGGCAGCGGACCAGACCTCGTTCTCGAGAGCAACGAGCGCTACCCGTTCGCCCAGGGATGGCTCGGCTGGGTCTTCCCAACGGCGCGCCTCCCCCACTTGAACGACGCGCTGACGAGCTATGCCGCATGGGCGGACAATTCCGCCTCCGTGAACGTGCCCGGAGAAGGCGAAGAAACGAACTACATCAGCTGGCTGGCGATGGGGCTCAAGGCCAGTGCAAGCAACGAAGTCCTGCGCCAACGAT
>JAYUXI010000241.1:0-4414 GCA_043753085.1 Myxococcales bacterium
TTGCTCGGCATCGCCTACGGCATGGCCATCGCGCTGCTCCCCCTGTCGCTCGAAAGGCGCGGGTTCAGCAAGGGCGAAATGGGTGCCTTGGCCTCGGTGTTCGCCCTCGGAATCGTCGCCCTGTCACTTCCCATGGGCGCCATCGTCAAGCGGTTCACTCCGCAGCGCACGTTGCTCGCGGCGCTGGTCGGGTACGCCGTCACCGTGGGCATCTTTCCGGTGCTCCACCACATCGTGCCGGTGGGAATCTCGCGCTTCGCAGACGGCGCGTTCTCGGTCGGCATCTGGGTGTCTTGCGAGACGATCCTGCTCGAGCGCGCCGACAAGGAGCACCGCGCCTTCGTCACCAGCCTCTACGCCATGTCGATGGCCGTCGGCTACATCGCCGGGCCGCTCGTCGCGCGCGCGATCATCGCGGGCTTCCCCTCGGCCTGGGCTTTCTACGCGGCGGCGGGCATGGCCGCCGCCTCCGCCCTCGTGGCCTCGCGCATCGCGCCATCCACCGGCGTGATCCCCGACGAAGAAAAGGCCGCAGCCGCGGGAGCGCCTCGTCTGACTGCGCTGCAGCTGCTCGGCAAGACCAAGACGTCGTGCTTTGCCACGTTCGCGTACGGCTACTTCCAAGCGGCGGTGGTGCTGTTTTTGCCGATCTACTTGATGCGCGACAAGGGTGTCCCGGAGAACGACACCCTTCTGGTCACGGCGTTCTTCGCGCTCGGCATGCTGCTGTTCTCGAACTTTGCCGGGCAGCTCGGCGATCGTTTCGGTCATCTGCTGGTGATGCGGGTGCTGGCCGTGGTCGGCGCCATCATGATCGCGAGCTTCATCTACCTGCCAACGTTCGCGCTCATGTGCGCCGCCGTCTTCCTGGCCGGCGCGTCGCTCGCGTCGATCTCGCCGGTGAGCCTGGCGCTGCAGGGGGTGGTCACTGCCGACCACGATCTCGGCCGCGCCAACGGCATCTACAACGCCTTCTACGCCGTCGGCATGTTCGTCGGTCCGCTCGTCTCGAGCCAGATCTTCCAAGCGCAGGGCGGCGCCGCCATGCTGCTGCACTTCGTGGTGCTGTGGGCAGCGTTCGTGGTCTTCGCGTATGTGTTCGCCAAGGATGACCCCAAGCACGGCCACGTGGCTTTTCCGGCTGCCAAGCGCTCGAGCGTGTAAGTGTTCCCCCGATGACCGCCGCGAAACCCGCCCGGCCCGCCGTCGGCATGATCGACACGCGCCCCCCGAAGAAGGAGCGCGGCGCCGAGCTCACCAAGGGCCGCATCGTCGTCGCCGCCATCGCCGAGTTTTCGGCCAAGGGCTTCGACGGTGCCAGGCTCTCGGCAATCGCGCGCACGGCCGACGTGCAGGCCGCTCTCATCCACCACTACTTCGTCGACAAGGAAGGCCTGTTCCGCGCTGCGCTGCAGCAAGCCCTCGAGCCCATGAGCGCCGAAGTGTGGGGCGTGCTCGGTGCGTTCGACGCCCAGCTCGAGACCTCGCGCAAGGAGCGGCGGCGGCTCACCCTCGCCGAGCTGCGCGCGCAGACCGTGGGGTTCGTCACGCTCGTGGAGCACCTGTTCCAGGCGCACGCCTCGCTCTTGGCCATGCTGCGCCACGAGGCGGCGCGCGACAGCGCCGCCGTGCGTGATCTCATCGGCCAGCTGCTCCGGCCCTCGTTCGACGGAGCGGTGGCGCACCTCGAGGAGATGCAGCGCCGCGAGGAGCTTTCCGGCGCCTTCGACGCGCGCCAGCTCTGTCTGTTCGTGATGGGTACCATCGGATTTTTCAGCACCGATCCGGCGCTGGCCTACGGCCTGTGGCCGGTCCCTCACGACTCGATCGAACGGCGCAGCGCCCGCCGCAGCGAGCTGGTCGAGCTGGTCCTTGCACGGGTGGCACCACGCGGATGAACGAGCTGCCGTTCACCAAATACGAAGGGACGGGCAACGATTTCGTCGTGCTCGAAGGGCGCGCCGCGCTCGCCTTCGACGCCCGGCTGGCCCCCGGCCTGTGCGATCGTCACTTCGGCGTTGGCGCAGACGGCGTGCTCTTGATCCTGCCGCCGCAGCACCCCGGCTCCGCGGCCCGCATGCGCGTGATCAACGCCGATGGCTCGGAGCCGGAGATGTGCGGCAACGGACTGCGCTGCGTGGCGCTCGCCGTGGGCACCGGCGCCGTCGTGATCGACACCGGCGCTGGCACCAAGTCCTGCGACGTTCGCGTCGGCGAGCACGGCGCCACCGTCACCGTCGACATGGGCGCGGTGCGCTGGATCGAAGCGCGTACGTTCTCGCTGCCGTCGGGTTCGCTGTCGGGGTCGATCGTCGATGCGGGCAACCCCCACCTGATCTCGTTCGATCCGGTGGCTACCACCGATCGTGCGGCGCTCGGCGCCGCGCTCGAGACGCACGGTTCGTTTCCGAACCGAACCAACGTGGAGTTTGCACGCATCGACGCCGGCCGCATCGAGCTCTCGGTGTGGGAGCGCGGCGTGGGATTCACTTTGGCGTGTGGCACGGGCGCATGCGCCACGGCCGTGGCCGCCTGGCATCTCGGCTTGCTCGACGCCGCGCAGGTCGACGTGCACCTGCCGGGCGGTACGCTTCGCATCGAGCGCGGGACCGGCGATCGCGTGTGGATGACGGGCGCCGCGCGCCGCGTATTTTCTGGCGTCTGGCGCGCCTCGTAGAATCGCCCGCGGCAAGCGCCAACGGCCGTGATAAGCCGCGGCCACCATGGTCGGAGCCCGACTTCCCGTCGAGCCGTTCAACCTGCTCATCGTCGGCGCGGTCGCGCTCGCCACGGTGCTGCCGGCCGCCGGCCGCGGCGCCGACGCGCTGCACCTCGTCTCCACCTTGGCGGTCGTGCTCCTGTTTTTCTGGCAGGGGGCCAAGCTCTCGCCGGAGCAGATGAAGCAGGGGCTCGTGCACGTGCGACTGCACGTCGCGGTGTTTGCCTCCACGTACGGAATCTTTCCGCTCTTCGGGGTGCTGCTGCGGCCGCTGGTGCTGCACGCGCTGCCGGCCAGCACCTACGACGGCGTGCTGTTTCTCTGCACGTCGCCGTCGACGATCCAGACGGCCGTCGTGTTCGTGGCCCTCGCTCGGGGCAACGTACCGGCCGCGCTGTGCGCTGCCTCCCTGTCGAGCATGGCCGGGGTCGTGTGCACTCCGCTGCTGCTGGGGCTGCTCGGCGTCGGTGCGAGCCGGGGCACGATCGCTTGGTCGGTGGCGTGGGATCTGCTCTTGCAGCTGGTGCTGCCGCTGGTGCTCGGACAGATCGCCCGCCGCTGGATCGGCCCGTGGGTCGAACGCCACCGCAACGCCCTGCGCCGGTACGATCAGGGCACCATCGTCCTGGTCGTGTATGTTGCATTCAGTCGAGCCGTGAGCGAGGGCCTGTGGCACGCACTCTCCGGCCGCGACTTCGCCGTGTTGCTCGCCGTCGACCTCGGCCTGCTGGTGGCAGTCCTGACCGCCACGACGCTGCTGGCGCGCGTGCTCCGGTTCTCCAAGGAAGACGAGATCACGCTGGTGTTCTGCGGGTCGAAAAAGGGGCTCGCGTCGGGCGCATCGATCGCCAACGTGCTGTTCTCGCAGGCGGCGGTCGGCGTGCTGCTCATCCCACTGATGGTGTTCCACCAGCTGCAACTGATGACGGTGGCCGCCCTCGCGCAGCGCTACGCCCGCCGGCCCGGGCCCGCCGCGCGGATCGCGTCCAGGCGTTGAGGCTCAGGCGGCCAGCAGGTCGAACAGCGCCGGCGCGGGCAAGTCGGGTTGCAGGAGCAGCTCGAGCAGCTCCAGCGCCTCGTACTTCGCCAGGCTCGGCTGCACGCAGGCCGCGAGCCCGGCGATGCCGAGCACCGCGGGCGCCATTCTCGGCGGCACCGACTGCGGATCGACTTCGTCGGGCAAGGGTGGCAGCTGCAACAGCCAATCGACATGCGCGTCGTCGGCGGGCAGGCCGAGCTCGAGGGCCATGGTTCGCAAGGCATCGGCCTCGTCGTCGCGCAGCTCGCCGTCTTGCCACAGCATCGATGCGAAGAACGCCAGCAGCAAACGGGTATCGGGAAGGTCCAGGCAGTGTGGTCGAGTCATTTCGTTCGGTCTCCTCGCCGCACGACGTTGCGAGAACCGGTCCATCCACGCCGCCGCCGTGATCGGCTCGGCGTGGCTTGGCCGCGCGAAATTCGCCGTGTCCATGGACACGGAGCGAGCTACACACGTGTTCATGGCCACCCGGAAGCGCACCGATCGGCGAACCCTGGATCGCGAGGCCGAGAAGGCAGTTGCCGTCCGCAGAAAGCTCGCAGAACTCGAGCTCGGGGGCAACGCCGAGCGTCCTGAAATTGTGCAGAGTGCATCCGTCGTCGAGCCCCACGCCGAGTCGCAGCCTTGTTACGCGTGCGGCGGCGCCGTGTGCGTGC
>JAYUXI010000242.1:0-4412 GCA_043753085.1 Myxococcales bacterium
ACCGAAGGCAAGTTCGGCGGCGTCGGCATCGAGGTCGACCTGCGCGGCGACGTGCTCACCGTGGTGGCGCCGATCGAAGGCGGGCCGGCGGAGCGCGCCGGCATCCGCAGCGGCGAGCGCATTCTTGCCGTGGACGGGCAGAGCGTCGACATGGTCGGCCTGGACAAGATGGTCTCGCGCCTGCGCGGGGAGCCCGGCACCAGCGTTGCGCTGCTGATCGCGCCGCCCGCGGCGCCACGCGACGCCAACAAACCGAAGGACGGCGCGACCGCGGTGGTGGTCAAACCCAAGACCGTGCAGCTTACACGTGAAGTGATCCATGTGTCTTCGGTGAGCAAGAAGCTGCTGGCGGAATCGGTCCTGTACGTGCATCTCAAGCAGTTCCAGCAGGGCTCGCACCTCGAGTTCATGCGGGCGCTCGGCACCCTGCGAACCGAGCAAGCCAAAACCGGCAAGGCGCCGCGCGGCCTCCTGCTCGACTTGCGATCGAATCCCGGCGGTCTGGTCGACGAGGCCGTCGCCATCGCCGACGAGTTCATGGACAGCGGCACGGTGCTGACGATGCGCGCGCGCGGCCGGATCACCGAGGAGATCAAGGCGTCGCGGGGCGGCGCGGCCAGCACGATCCCGACCGTCGTGCTGATGAACGAGTGGAGCGCGAGCGCCGCGGAGCTGCTCGCAGGCGCGCTGCAGGATTCCAAGCGGGCGCGAGTGGTCGGCGTCGATAGCTTCGGCAAAGGTAGCGTACAGACCATTCTCGAGCTGCCCGGCGGCACCGCCCTGAAGCTGACCACGGCACGGTACTTCACGCCGAATGGCCACGCGGTCCAGGCCGATGGCATCCATCCGGATCGCGTGGCCGCGGCCAAGCCGGCCGATCCCGCGGACGTGTACCCGATCGTCCGCGAGCGAGATCTGCCCGGCGCGCTGCCGGGCGACGGCAAGACCAACCCGCTCAAGGCGCCGCGTGAAGAATACACGGGCCAGCCGGGGGAGTACGCGGTCGCCAGAGCCACGCCGGCCGATCCCCGGCAGGGCCCGGATGGGATGCTGAGAATTGCGTTCGAGGAGCTGCTGCGTACTACGAAGTAGTCGTCACGTCGTGCGGTGAGAAGCTACGACGCGCCCAGCACCGACAACCAACGGTCCGGGCGTTTGACCCCCTGGAGAGCCAGCAGCTGCTCCACGGTTTCGCGCGCCCCTCGCTCCGCGGCGCCGCCGGCGATGCGTCCGTGCAGGGCGCTCGCGCCGGCCGCGTGCAGCGCCATGTCCGATACGCCGAACAGCTGCGCGGCCGCCGCGCTCTCGAGCAGGGCCGCATCCGGGCTCTCGCGGGTCAGCAGGCGGGCGCGGACGAGGGCGGCGAAAGCGCTCGCGTAAGGCAGGTTCTCGCGGTCGAGCTGGCGCGCGAGTCGGCGGGCGATGCGGCGACTCGGTTGGGTGCCGATCGCCACGTGCAAGTTGGCCTCGGTGGCTGCGAGCCACACGCGGTACACCTGCATCGCGAGGATGCGCGAGCGCAGCAGCGCCGGCTTGGCGCGTTCGAGCCGCGCCACGCCGAGCGGCGCCTTGCCTTCGTACAGATCGTACTGCAGCTCACCATACAGCCCCCACAGGTGCATGGCGTGGAACCCCAGCGACGACCACGTGGAGAGCGCGGTCGCGAGGTCCTGGCGGCCGCGCGCCACGTCGTCGTCCATCACGGGGCCAATCCAGCGGTGCACCCGCGCGTACGTTGCGGCGAAGTGATCGCCGACCGCTTCGGCCGCGCGCAGCTGACGGCCGCTCACTTCGCGCATCCGCGCGAGATCGCCACTAAAGAACATCGCGGAGCGCGTGACCGCCTGCATCGCCGTGAGCTCCCAGGTGGCGGCCACGTGCGTGGAGCGGAGCCTCGGGGTGGCCTCGGCGCCGAGCTGCGCGGCCAGCTTCCAGTCGCCGGTGCAGATGCGCACGCCGGCTTCGCACGAGTCGGCGAGGCCGCGCAGGTAGTCGTCGCCCAGGCGGTCGGCGATGGCGCGCGTGATCGAGAGCCAGCGCTGCGCCTTCGGGAACCCGGCGCGCCCGCCCCGACACAAGGTGACCGCGTTGAACGCGAGGCCGGCCGCGATGCGCCGCGGCTCGCCGGCGGCGCGGGCGTCGAGCAAGAAACGCGCGAGAAAACCGTAACCGCGCAGCGGGTCCACCAGCATGAAGCCGATGCCTGCGGCCCTGGCGGCATCGGCACGGGCGAGGACCTCCGGCGCAATCTCGCGCTCGGAACGCTCGACGAACCGGCCGTCCCAGCGCTGGATGCGCACGATGCGGGCGGCGGCCCGGAGGTAGGCTTCGGCCTGGGAGTCGGGGTAGCGCAGGCCGACGCCGCGCAGCACCGCGCGGAGCTCGGCTACGCCCTGGTCGAGCAGCCCGCACTTGAGCCACTCGGCCGCAGCGCGCCGGCGCGCGTGGGTGCGCTCGACCTCGCTCTCGGCCTCTTTGGCTCGCGTTGCGAAAATGCTCGCGGCGTCCGCGGAGCGACCTGCGAGCACCAGGGCCTCGGCGAGCTCGAGTGACAGCGCACCGCGCGCGTCGGGGTGGGCGTGGTCGAAGGCGCGCTGGTACAAAGTCACGGCGTGGTCGAAGGCGAGCGCGGCGGACGCACGCGCGGCCGCCGTCCGCAGGAACGGGCGTGCGCGCCGCTCGTCGCCACCGAGGCTGAGATGGTGGGCCACCAGCTCGGGGTCGGCTCCCGGCAGGTCGGCCAGCACGGCGCCGAGGCGAGCGTGCAGCGCACTGCGCCGTCCTGCGTCGAGCGAGGCGGTCACGACCTCGCGCACGCGGTCGTGGTAGGTCTCGACCTCCTGGGTCTCGAGCGAGCTCGTGCGCAGGAGCGAGCGCGCGCGGAGAAATCGCAGGTGTGGCAGCGGATCCGAGGCCAATCCCGCGGCGCTGGCCAGCACCGCGCCCGGCAGCGGGACCCCGGCGAGCGCGGTCAGCTCCAGCAAGCGGCGCGCGACGTCGGGCACCGCCAAGGCGCGCGCGCCAATGACGTCGTCGACGCTGCGGGGCTTCGTGGCGCCGTGCTCGGGACCCTCGCGGCCGGCCCAGCGGGCGAGCTCGACGGCAAAGAAAGGCAAGCCCTTGGCGTCGCGGGCGATGGCTTCGGCGGCGGCGTCGCTTCCGGCTACCTTGCGTGCAAGAGCCACGCATTCATCGTGGGGCAAGGCGCCGACCTCGATGTCGACCAAGCGCCGCGCGCGCGAACGCACCGCGCGCACCACTTCGCTTTCTTTGGTGCCGCTGCGGACGCTGGCCAGAAATAAAAACGGCGTGCGCGAGTTCGGATCGATCACTTCGGCCAAGAGTGCGGCGCTGTCGAGGTCGCCCCACTGCAGATCGTCGACGATGACCACCACGGGCATCTGGACGGCCAGCCGCGCGAACAGAATCGGAATCGCCTCGGCTGCGATGGCGCGGATCGAGCTCGGGTCGAGCGACGCATCGATTGGCGGCAGCGCCGCGATGGCCGCAACCGCGAGAAGTACCGGGAAAAGCACGGCCAGCGCCGCCGCGCCGTTCGGGACCAGCGCGGCCGCGTCGTGGCGGCTGGCGAGGTGCGAAGCAAGCGAGTCGACGATGCCGTCCAGCGCCTTGAACGGCACCTGCTCTCGCTCGTAGCAGCGGCCCGCGAACACCAGGGCACGACGGCTTTCGGTGAGCGATTCACCGAAGTGGCGCACCAGCGCGGACTTGCCGATGCCGGACGGACCCTGCACCACGACGAACGTCGGCGCGCCGGATGCGGCGGTCTCGAAGCAACGTTCGAGCTCCGCCAGCTCGCGGCTTCGGCCCACGAAGCCAGGCTCGCTCGAGGTGTGCCGCCGTGCCGACACGCTGACGGGTCCGCCCTCGAGCCAGGCGTGGATGCCGTCACCGGCGAGACGCTGGTGCGGCTCGCGCTCGAGCAGTCCGTCGACCAGCTCGGCAAGACCGGCGGGGACGTTGTCGATCAGGGTGGCGAGCTTCGGGACTTCTTCCCGCAGCATGCGCGCGAACAACTGCCGCGACGAATCGCCGACGAAGGGCAGACGACCGGTGAGGGCGCGGAACAACATCACGCCCACCGCGTACCAGTCGCACGCGGGGCTCGGCGCAGCGCCGTGCACGAGCTCGGGAGCGATGTAGTGCGGCGTGCCTTCCAGGTCGGACGGTGCTTCGCGCGGGTGCAGCTTGGGCCGGGTGAGGCCGAAGTCGAGCACGACGACGCGGCCTGCGTCCGTGACGAGCACGTTCGACGGCTTCAGATCGCAGTGGGTCATGCCGGCCGAGTGCAGCGCCTCGATGGCTTCGGTGAGCTGCGCCAACGCCGGGCGCAGCCGCGCCAGGTCGGCCACCGGACGATGCAGCCGGGTGTGCACCATGGCGGGTTCTGC
>JAYUXI010000243.1:0-4395 GCA_043753085.1 Myxococcales bacterium
TCGAAGGGGATTTCGCGGCCGTCTAGCTTGAACGAGGGCATGGTTGGCTTCTTGGGTTGTTTTGGCATGCCCGGCCAGGAAAAGGAAGAAGAAGCCGGCGTCTCTAGAATTGTAGGCCCACGGCCAGATCCGCGTGCCCTGCGGCCAGCGCCCGCACGCTGGGGCCGGCGGGCTCTGCCGTGGTGGACGGCGCGGCGTCGAAGCGGGCGCCGAGCACGTCGAAGCCAAAGCCCAGCTCGGCGTAGACGGCCGACGTCAACGAGGCGCGAGCCCCGACGAAGACCGCCCCGCCGAGCGCGAGCGCGGCCGAGGTTTCGTGGGCGGAGTACCCGGCTTCGGCAAGCCGCGCGGCGTCGCGACGGATCCGACGCTGTGAGAGCACGGCGGCCACGGGACCGGCGCCGGCCCGGAGGGTGGCCGGTCCAAGGCGGAGCCGGTACTCGGCCAGCACGCGGGCATCTGCGGTGAGCAGGTCGAGCTCGTGGGCGGCGGTGGTGCTGGCGCCGCGTGAGCCCGCCACGCGTGCCCCGAAGCCGAGGCCGCCCTCGTTGTGGAAGTAGCCGAGGCGCACGGTCTGGCCGACGGGAAGCTGGGTGCCCTGCACGAGGCCGAAGGCCGCGTCGATCTCGTTCGGGCGCAGCACGAGGTCACCGCCCTTTCTTGCCAGGCGCTCTTCGGCCACGTCGCGAAAATCGGCGGCGATAAGCTGCCGCGCTTCCTTGCGGGCCAGTACGAAGTCGAACGCACTGCCCTTCCCATGCGCGCGACGGTGCACGAGGTAGCGGCCGGGCGCCACGCCGAGCTCTACACTTTTCGCAGAATCCCCGAACGCCTCGGCGACGATCGACTTCGAGCCCAGCGCGTAGACCAGGTAGTGGGTGTCGGAGTCCCGTGGCAATGCGATGCGTGAGGACGCCGCAGGACGCGTGAGCACTACTGGCGTGAGCTCGCGCAGCTCGTAGATTGCCTCGGGGCGCTGCACGACGCCGGAGCTCCGTGCGGAGCGCAAGAGCGTCTGGCTGTAGGCGTATTCGTAGCTTTCGCTGAGCGACACGTTGCCGTCGCCGTTGCGATCGGCTGCTCCGCGGAGCCCGCTGGCCCAGTAGTGCGTAAAGAGCGCGCTGCCCAGCTGATCCGATTCTTGCGCGGCTTCGCCGTCGCCCGAAGCGTGGAGCCACACGATGCCGCGCGCGCCCACGCCTTCGTCGAGCTTCACGGCGAAGGGCGCTTCGGCGGCCATGCCCTTGCTTCGCGAGTCGACGTTGCGGCAGGCGTCGGTGACCAGCACGCGTAGCGCCGCGGGCACGTCGGCCACGCGGCGCTTGACCTCGTCGGTGGCGACGCTGAACGGGCCGAGATGCAAGTGCTCCCGGTCGCCGTGGCCGCTGTAGTAGAAGAGGAAGCTCACCTCGTCGGGCCGGCGAGCACGCGCCATCGCCTGCGCCTTCGCGAGCGCCGCATAGAGCTGGTCGGGAGAGGGATCGGCGAGCACGATCGCGTTTTCCTTTTTCACGCCGCCGAGCTCCAAGAAGAGGCGCGCCACCCGTTGCGCATCGCCTTGCGGGAAGCGCAGCGTGGACTCCCCGGACATGCCGACGTTGTGGCCCACGGCGACCACGATACGCAGCGGTTCCGCAGCCGCACTCGATGCAAGCAGCAGCAAAAACAGCCACGCAAAGACGCGCAGCAGCCACGTCATGGCGCTTGGACTTGCATGGGAATGGCGGCTACGTCGGCGAAGTCGTGCGTCTCACGGGCGCGTTCCACGGCAGCGGGAACCCCGGCGAGCACCCAACCGGCTTTCGGGTGGTCGTCGATGCGGATCGAAAGATCCGAGTAGTGCGTGCCTGGTTCGAGCAACGCGGGTGCGAGCGCGGTCACGAACGCGCCGCTCTCGTCGAGCACGCCGGCGGTGGTGGGGCGCGCGACGTCGAGCGCGACCTCGATGCGCAGTCGATCGCCCGGACGAACCAGCACTCGATCGGTGTGACGACTTTGCACGCTGTCGCGCTCCAGCACCACCGCCATCGGCAGGCCACCCTTGAAGCGCGCTTCGGCGACCGTTGCATGCGCGGGCGCCGGCACGATCGCATCTGGCATCGATACTTGTGTGTGTACGTAGAGCAGTATGCCTGCGGCCACCGCCAGTACCGGAGCCGCGGCGAATGCCGCACGACGCAGCCAAAAGATCGGCGCTGGTGCTATAGGAAGAGCGCGCAGTCGCGGCAGCGGCTCTGCGCTCGACAGCTCCTTTTGCAGCGAGGCGACGTAGCGCATGCACTCTGCACATACTGCGACATGCGTGCGCGCCGAGCTCGCCACGGCTTCGGCATCGGGGCTGCCAAGCGCCAAGGCGTCGAGCTGAATGCTGTCGGGGTGGGTGTTCACGATTTCTCCTCGAGAAAGATGCGCGCGCGTTCGCGGATCTGCCCGATCTTCTTGTTGATAGTGACGCGCGAGAGACCGATCTCCTGCGCGATGTCGCCTTGGCTCATGCCATCCACGAACGCGCATACGGCGATGCGGCGCTCGTCGTCCGTCAGGTCGCCCAGAAGGCTGACCATCGCATCGCGGATTTCAATGTCGACCGAGGGATGGGGCGACGCCGGGTCAGGCGCCGCGTCACTCGCGTCTTCCCGGCGGCGCTTTCTTTTGCGCATCTGGTCGAAACATGCATTGTCCACGGTTCGATACAAGAATCGCAGCGGCTCATCGGCCGCGGCGAAGCTTTCGTGATAACGCATCACCCTCAAGAACGCCTCGTGCAGCGCGTCGTCGGCGAGCATGTCGTCGCGGAGAAGCGTGCGGCACCGGCGTCGCAGCAAGATGCCGTAGCGCCGGTACATCGTGTCGAGCTCGGGAGACGAGTCCACGCGCTTAAGTCAACGTGCGCAGGGCCAACCGGCCGGCACGGGGCCTTCGGGCAACCCGATGTACTGCGCCGTGCACGTCGTGTCGGTTCCTTTGCATGGTCCATGGATAGCGGTGGTGCATTCGTTGTGGCGATATGCTTTGCCGTCCGCGTCGCAAGAGATCTGTGCGGCAGGCGGATATCCGGCTGGCCCGGGATCTGTCGACTCGGGCTGCGCGTCTGGCGGCAGGACCTGCTCGTTGCGCTCACTCGAGGCGCCGTCGCGGCACATGAAGTCGGAGAACTGTGGATCACCGGTGATGGGGAGATCATACAGCGAATCGATCGGCAACCACGCGGTCTCGGGGGTGCACGCAGGCTCCGGGACCGGGTTGCCGTCGGCGGGGGTGCCGTCTGCGAAGCACTCGTGGTACTTGAACAGATTGTATCCACGCTGCAGCGCGCCACCATGCTCGTCGCCAAGTCCCGGGTGAGCCACGTTGCCCTCGGCATAGACCACGAGCATTTCCGGATTGGCGCCCAGGATGCGGTCTACGAAGGCGTTCGCGCCCTCGTCGACTAGATCTAGCTTGCCGTTGCCGTTGGTGTCTTCGTAGGCGAGGAGAAAGCCGAACCCGAGACGCATGTCATCGAACGCAGCGTCGTCGAGGTCGAACTCTCCATCCATCGGCGAAAGGCCGCCAGCACCGGGTGGCGTGCTGCCGCCTTGGGCCGCTCCCCGGCCATCGTCGTAGTGCTGGCCGGGGGTGAGCATGGCGCCGTCGGGCGGCGGCGCGGTGAGAGCGAGTTTGAACTTGGACGGGAAGACGGGCTCGACCTCAACCTCTTGCGCGACCGTATACCCGCCACGCTCCTGCGCACTTTGCCAAAGCACGGCAACGCGGAGGCTGGAAGGCGTGTCGATCGACTCGGTGTTGGTGAGCTGCCCCTGGATGATGGCCAGTACTGCGGGATCTTGTCCGTCGGACAGCGTGCCGCAGGCGGTGAGCGCGGCGAGTAGGCCGGGCGCGAAGCAAGAAGTTAGTCGTTTCATCGGAAGGCTCCTGGAAGGGTGTAGCGGCGGTTCTGCCTTCACGACGCTTCCAGCCTCCCGGTATGTAAACCCATCCCGAATCTTTTTTAGCCAGCGGAGCGGAGAGCTCGTCTGCGAGCTCTCACGGAAAACTCGGTCAGTGGTCGCACTCGCCGCCGATCATGTTCATCGAGCCGAAGATCGGCACGATGTCCGAGATCATGCCGCCCGTGATGAGCTTCGACAGGCCGCCCACGATCGGGAAGCACGGCGGACGAATGCGCACGCGGTGCGGCGTGCCGGTGCCGTCGGAAACGAGGTAGAAGCCGAGCTCGCCGTTGCCGCCTTCGGTGTACGAATAGACCTCGCCTTCGGGCACCTTGATGCCCTCCATCACCAGTTTGAAGTGGGCGATGGTGCCTTCGATGGTGTTGTAGACGTCTTCCTTTTCGGGAAGCACGAAGCGCGGGTCGTCGACGCTGACGGGGCCCGCGTCCGCCATGCGGGCGAG
>JAYUXI010000244.1:0-4392 GCA_043753085.1 Myxococcales bacterium
CCGAAGGGGAGGCCCGCGGCGACGGCTTCGCGCGCGTCGTGGCCGTGCTCGAAAGAATGCTGCCTGAAAACGGAGGAGAGACAATCATGCAAGAAGCAAGAAAAAATCCGCGGCGTGCGCTGTCGCTGGCACTCGAGCTCGACGACGTCGTCGCTTCGGGACCGGCGCGCCACGGTCGCATGGGTGTATCACGCAACATTTCCATGTCCGGGCTGCTGGTGAACACGCCCAGCCGGTTCGTGCAGGGCTCACGCGTCTCGGTGCGCGTGTACACCCACGACGGGAAGGTGTCGAAGTTCGACGCCGAGGTGGCGCGCGTGGACGAATGCGGCCCTCGCTCGAACGAGCCGTGGCGCTACAGCGTGGCGCTGCGCTTTCGCGGCCTGCGCTGGCTGAACGTCGGCGCGCGGCGCAAGAGCGCGGCGCTGCTCAAGCTCGGGATCTGAACCCACGGGCCCGCGCCACTCGCGCCACTCGCGCCACTCGCGCCAGGAGAGCGCTTGGTGGCTCGCAGCGCTCAGTGCGTGAGCAGCGCGGTGAGCCGAGGGGACATCGACGCGACGGCGCCGTTGCCCTTGCTCCCACCCGCCATACGAAACTCGCTGGCGGCGCCGTCGTCCTTCGGGAGCACGATCAACGGGATGTATTGGCTGGCGTAGCCGGCGGCCGCGAGGCGCTTCCGATCGGCGTCTACATCGAACACCAGCAGGGACAAGCCCGGGAAATCCGCGTTCAGCTCGCCTTTCTTGGCGGCCTCGCGGAAACGTTCGCAGGGCTCGCACCAGCTGGCGCCGACGTAGACGACGAGGCGGTGGTTGCGGGCGGCCGCTTCGATCATGGCGACCTTCACAACGTCCTTCACGTCGCCCGGTTTCGGATCGAGGAGCTCGACCGGACCGGTGGGATGGGCCGGCTTCACGAACGCCTTTTGCTCGGACCGCTCGGCGCCCACCTCCGGCGTGGAGTTGCAGCCAGACAGGAAGGCAAGCAGGGCGCCCGCGAGCGGGCAATGCAGGACCCTCATTCGTCGGCCTCGCCGCGGCTCACCAGATCTTCCCAGCTTGCGAACTTGAGATCGCCGCGGGCGCGGAGCTCCCGGATGCGGATCACGAAGCGCTCGACGCGGGAGGTGAAGACCTGGCGGTGGCCCTTGCCCAGCATGCCCTCCATGCCTGCCACGGGGAACGGATACGCGTAGCGCACTCCACCGGCTTCCCGCAGACGGCCGCCGCCCAATCGGTAGCCCAGGACCCTGCTCTCGACATCCACCTTGCCGGTGCGGCGGTCCAGCACCTCGATGCACGACAACGTCTGGTCGAGACCGTAGACGCGGTTTCTGGTCCACACTTCGAAGGCGCGCCACTTGTTCGGATTGATGGTGATCGACTCGGCGCGCTCGCGCACGATGGCGATCTGGATCCCTGGATCATTGCTGCGGTCGGTGACGAACACCGGCGGCTCGGCGGCGACGATGGTCTCTTCTTGGTCGAACTCGCCCGCGTACGGCAGGGCGGTTCTCGCAGGGCTCTTGCGCTTGGAATCGGCCACGCGCACCAGCGTAGTCGCCGGCTAACGGCTTGCACAAGTCACTGCCAGCCGAATGCACGAAACAGCGCGTACGCGAGCGCGGCCGCGATGCCTGCTCCCGGCACGGTGAAGACCCAGGCCCAGACGATCCGCCCGGCGACGCCCCAGCGCACGGCCGAAAACTTCCGGGTGGTGCCCACGCCGACGATCGCGCCGGTGATGGTATGCGTGGTGGAGACGGGCACGCCCAGCGCGGTGGCAAAAAACAAGCTGGCCGCGCCGGCGGTCTCGGCGGAAAATCCACCGACCGGCGCCAGCTTCGTGATTTTCATGCCCATCGTGCGGACGATGCGCATGCCGCCGCTCAGGGTGCCCAGAGCCATCGCGCTGTGGCAGGCCAGCACCACCCAGAGCGGCACGTCGGGCGACTGGCCGTTTGCACCGGGAGCGAGGTGGCCGGTGGACACCAGCGCAGCCACGATGATGCCCATGGTCTTCTGCGCGTCGTTGCCGCCGTGCCCGAGCGAGTAGAGCGAGGCCGAGACGAGTTGCAGCTTGCGAAACAATTGATCGACGCGGCGCTGCGGGGAGTTGCCGAAGATGACCATCAGCAGGCGCATGAGCGCGTACCCGAGCACCATGCCGATGAGCGGCGAGAGCACGATGAAGAGCGCAGTCTTCAAGAAGAAAGTGCTCTGCAGCGCGCCGAATCCCGCGCGCACGATGGCCGCGCCGCCGAAGCCGCCGAGCAGCGCGTGCGACGAGGACGTGGGCAGGCCGAGGTACCAGGTGAGAAGATCCCACAAGATGGCGCCGAAGAGGCCGGCCGAGATCACCGACAGCGTGACGGCGTCGGGGTGTACTCCCTTGGCGATGTTGCCAGCGACGTGGGTGTCGAACACGAGGAACGCGACGAAGTTGAAGAACGCGGCCCAGAGTACCGCTTGCCGCGGCGACAGCACGCGGGTGGAGACGATGGTGGCGATCGAGTTGGCGGCGTCGTGGAAGCCGTTGATGTAGTCGAACACCAGCGCGAACAGGATGACGACGGTGATGATCAGCATGATGCGGTCCTGCGCCTGGTCAGGCGTACTCGAGCACGATGCCTTCGAGCAGGTCGACGACGTCGTTGGTGGCGTCGACCGCGGTCTCGAGAAACTCGAAAACCTGGCTCCACTTCATGATGCAGATGGGATCTTTCTCCTCCTTGTAAAGTGCAGCGAGGCCGTCGCGGTAAAACCCATCGGCACGAACCTCGAGCTTGTCGACCTCGCGGCAAAGCGCGAGCAGTGCGTCTGGCTTCTTCAACCCGGGAAGCAAAGCCACTGCCTGCGCGCATTTCTCGCACGCTTCGACCAGCACGGCGCACAGGTCGAGCAAATGCGGCTGCGCGCCGCGCAGCTGGAACATGCGCATGCGGTGGGCGAGGGCCTCCATCGCGTCGATCACGTCGTCGAGGGTGATGGCGAGCTGGCGGATGTCTTCACGGTCGAGCGGCAAAATCCAGGTTTCGCGGAGCTCCCGGACCACGTTGCGCACCAGCTCGTCGGCGTCGTGCTCGAGCGCGTCGATGCGTGAGATGGTGTTGTCGATCGCGTCCTCGGCCTCGCCGGCCGGCCGCTCGGCAAACAGCTCCCGGACCAGACCGGCGCCTTCGACGCAAAGCTTGGCGTGGTCGAGCAGCGAGCGGAAGAAGAACTCGTCTTTGCTGTTGGCTCCGAACATCGCCGCAGTCTCGCAGGACGGTTCTCTCGCAGGTGTGCCGCTTGTGTGACAGAACGGTGTCAGTGCACGCGTTCGAATCAAAGGTACTTGCGCCACACCGGGTAGGGAGGAACGTCGTGGGCGAGCTCGAAACCCTCGCTCCGGAACAGCACTTCGGGGCCGGCCAAGGCCTGCCCATCGGGCAGCCGATCGTCGCTGCGGCGCGGGTATGCTTGCAGCTCGCGGGCGCCGTGCGCGCGGGCGAAATCGGGCGCGGCGCGCAAAAGTGCCCGCGCGACGCCGCGCTCGCGGTGATCGGGATGCACCAAAAAGCAGGCGATGGCGTGCACGTCCGAGGCGGCCTGCACCAGCTTCTTGTAGACCGACTGCTGCAGGAGCTTCGGTGCGGCTGGTTGCGGCACTACCTTCAGCCAGCCCACCACGGCGCCGTCTTGCAGCGCAACGAGCCCGCGCGCGTCGTCGGCCGCGGGATCGCGGAACTGTTCCGCCTCGTTTTCTTCGGGGCGCAGCGCCGATCGTTCCAGCCAGTCGTTCTTGGTGCCGACGAAGTGCCAGTAGCGGCAAAAGCAGCCGAGCCCAGCGGCGTCCATCAGGGCCCGGAAGCCGTCGCGGTGCGCTGCAGTCAGGGGCACGACGATCACGATGCCACCTGCGGCCTTGCCACCGGAAAAGCGCGCTCGACGGCGGCCGACAGCGAGAACAGCGAACTCTCGTTCCAGCGGCGGGTCATGATCTGCAGCGCGGTGGGCAGCGAGCCGGCGAGGCCGAGCGGTACCGAAGCGGCCGGGATGCCGGCGAGGCTGGCCGGCAGGGTGAAGAGGTCCGAGCGATACATGGCCATGGGATCCTGGGTGCGAGCGCCGAGCAGGAAGGGTAGCTCGGGCGTGACCGGCCCGACCAGCGCGTCGAACTGGGTGAGCAGCGCGTCGACCTCGGCGGCGATGCGTGCGCGGACTCGCACCGCCTTGCCGTAGTGCGCCTCGTAGTAGCCGGCCGACAGCACGTAGGTGCCGAGCACGATGCGCCGCTTCACCTCCGGGCCGAAGCCGCGCACGCGGGCGTCGCGGATGCGTTCGCGCAGGCTCGCGCCCTGGCCGGCGAGGCCGAAGCGCACGCCGTCGTAGCGCGAGAGGTTGGTGG
>JAYUXI010000245.1:0-4383 GCA_043753085.1 Myxococcales bacterium
GCGCCGCCGAAGCCGAGCACCTCGATCACGCCCGGGACCTGGCGCAGCTTGGGGCCGATTTGCCAGTCCACCATGGTGCGCAGCTCTTCGGCGGAGCGAGTGCCTTCTTCGGCGCGCAGCTCGAACATGTAGATCTCACCGAGCGCGGTGGTGATCGGCCCGAGCTCGGGCACGCCGAAGTCTTCCATGCCCTTGGCCACGGCGGAGAGGCGCTCGTTGACCTGGGCCCGCGCCCAGTACACGTCGACGTCGTCTTCGAAAATGAGCCAGATGATCGAGATGCCGAGCTTGGAGATGCTACGGGTTTGCACGAGGCCCGGCGTGCCCGCCATGGCGCGCTCGATCGGCTGGGTGATCTGCGCTTCGATCTCGGTGGCCGACAGCGACGGCGCCGGCGTGACGATCTGCACCTGCACGTTGGTCACGTCCGGCAAGGCGTCGATCGGCAGTTTGGTCATCGCGAACACACCCGCCAGCACGATGCCGAGCGAGATCATGATGGCGAAGAGGGGATTTTTGCCCGCCCACGCTACGAGTGCTGCCATTATTGCTTCGAGACCTCGCCGCGTAGCAGGAAGGCGCCCGCCACCGCGATGCGCTCGCCGTGGGAGAGGCCATCACCGATGGCGGCAACCTGCGCGGTCTGACGCTCGACGCGGACCTTGCGCACCTCGAACAAACCGGCCTCGCGCTCGACGAACACCACATCGTCCTCGCCGAGGGGTTGCACGGCGGCGGCGGGCACGAAGAGCAGATTGGTGTTGTGCGTGTCGGGCAGCTTGACAGAGGCGCGCACGAACTCGCCTGGACGCAAATCGCCGTTCGGATTGGGCACGGTAATGAGCGCCCGCAGGGCGCGGGACGTCTTGCCGAGCGATGGCTCGATCAAGAAAACCTTGCCCTTGAGGACCAGGCCCGGGTGGCCGCCTTCGACGCGGATCTCCACGTCGGCGCCGAGCTTGAAGTACGGCAGGTCGTTTTCGTACACGTTGATGATGGCGCGCAGCTCGGACGGATCGGCCACGATGAAAGCGGTCATGTTGGCCTGGATGAACTTGCCGATGACCGCGTCGCGGCGGACGACCACGCCGTTCAGGGGAGAGATGAGCGCGAGCCCGCCACCGGGCGTCACGCGCGAGGTCGTCGCGCTGCTGCCGGCGCCCATCGCCGCCAGGCGGGCCCGGGCCGCGCCCAGCTCGGCTTCGGTGCGCAACGCTTCGCCCCGGGCGAGCTCGGACTCCCGCGCCGTGGTGAGGTCTTTTTCGAGCAGCGCGCGTTCACGATCGCGGTTGTCGCCCGCAATTTTCGAGGCGGCAGACGCCGAAGCGAGCACGGCCTGGGCCGACGCCACGTCCGGTACGAGCAGCGTGGCCAGCACCTCGCCCTTCTTCACGCGTTCGCCCACCCGGAAGAAGATCCGGGTGATGCGGCCGTCGGCGATGGAGCCGATCTCGGCGTAGTTGTCGTAGTTGTAGTCGAGCGTGCCGACCACGTCGAACGTGTAGTCTGCAGCGGCACTGCCGGCGACGTCGACCTTGACGCCCAGTCGCTCGAGCGCCTTCGGATCGAACTTCACGGTCTTGGGCCCGCGGATCTCCGGCTCGTCGGTGACGGTTTCTTTTGCGTCGCCCTTGCACCCCGTGGCGCCGAGCGCACAAAGCGAAAGAGCGCACGCCACGATTACGGTAATCTTCACGGCCAATCTCCAGACAGGGCAGCGAGGTCTGCATATGCGCGCCAGGCGCTCTCGAGAAGGTCAAGCCGGCGCGATTTTGCGAGGGCCAGCTCACGCCGCGCCAGCAGCACCTGGAGCAGATCGATTTTGCCGCTCTTGTACATCGTGAAAGATGCCTCGACTGCTTTCTCTCCGGCGGGGATGCCGTATTGGTCCAGGTTCTGCAGCGCTTCGAGGATGGCGAACAGCGCTTCGCGCGCGCCGTCGAGCCGGGCCTGCAGCGAGGTGCGCAAGACCGGCTGGATCTGCTCCACGTACGCCTGGTTGGCCTCGGCCTTGGCGATGTCGCCCTGGTAGCGGCGAAACACCGGGAACTGCAGCAAGAAGCCGCCGCCGAGACGAAGATCGCCAGGATCGCCACGGCCGCCGATCAGCGTGAGCTCGATCGGCATGCGGCGCTCGGCCTGCCAGCGCTTCTTCGACTGCTCCCAGAACGTGCTCTCGGCGCGGGAGAGGCGCAACGCGGGAGACTTCTCTACCGCTTGCGCCGCGAACCCTTTGGTCCACTCGTGCCGGAGCGGAGGCGGCAGCGGTGCGGTAGCGGTGCTCGGCTCGTTCCAGGCGACGTTGCCGGTGAGGCGGATCAGCTGAACCTTCGCGTCGGTGAGCTTCAAGATCGCTTCGGCCTTGGTCTGGAGCCAGCGCGAGAGCTCGGCCTGGGCCAGCGACTTGTCGTAGACGGTGGCATCCTGGGCGGCGAATCGCCCTTCATAGTAGCTGGCCTCGGCCCGCGCCGCTTGCTCGCCACGCTCGGCGATCGCGCGGCGTTCGGCGGCTACGGCAATGGATCCGAACGAGGCGATGACCTGTCCGGTGGCCATGGACTTCGCGTCGCCGAGTCCGACGTCGCGCCAGTGGGTCATGGCCTTTGCTTCGTCGACCCGGGCGCCGCGCTGGCCGAAGATCTCGATCGGCGTGTACAGGTACGCGAGCACCTGCAGGTCCTTCGTGGTCGACCCGCGGTCGACCTGGAAGTCGAGGTACGGGTTGCCGAACTTGGACACGCGCGCGCCGAGCTGACCCGCTTTGGCGACCTCGACCTCGGAAGAGGCCCGCACCACGCCCTCGGAGCGCCGCTGCGCTTCGGCTACCGACGACTCCAGCGTGGGCCACGCGGCCTGCGCCGTGGAGCTCAGCAACGTAAGCGCGCTCACCACGCAGGCGGCGAGCGATGAAGAGAGGCGCGGTGTCGTGTCGAGCTCCATTCGATTACGATCCCGTAACATAAAGTCGTCACGTTGCCGAGTTTCGCGTGGGAAACTGCGAACGTGAAGCTCCTCTGTCTAGTGATGTGTGCAGGATGCACTTTTTGGGCCTGCAGCGAACGGCCCGCGCAGGATCCTCCGCCCGCCGTGGTGCTTCGACCGGCTGAAGGCAACGCAGCCGAGCCAGCCGTGGCGAGCGACGAGCCGGACGCCGCCGTACCTGCGAGCGACGCGGGGGCTTTCCCGCGACTCTCCGGCGAAGGCGCCATGTGCGGCGGGCTCGCCGGCCTCCGGTGTCAGCCCGGCCTGCGCTGCACGATGAAAGGCCCCGTGCATCCGGATCAAGCCGGATCCTGCACGAAGCCCCGAGGCGTCTCGCCGTAGACTCGACGCGGAGCTACTGCAGCTGCGTCGGCGCAGCGGCCAGCATGCAGCCTTCGCAGAAGGTGGGTCCGTCTTCGACTGGCGGACGCGTGACGGAAGCGGGATCCACGCAGCGACCGGCATCACACGTGTTGCCACCGGTGCACTGGCTCGGACGTCGGCAGCCTTCCTCGCAGCGCGAGGGGCCGCCTTCCTTCATGCAGATCTGCTTGGTGTCGCCCACGGCGGGGCAATCGGTGTCGTCGCCGCTGCAGGGGCGGTTCGTCGAAGCGTCGTCGCACACCTTGATGCGGCCGGCGTCGTCTCGCGCGGGACCGCCCGCGTCGCCGCCGTCGGCTTCGGCGCTGCAGTCGCAGGCCTTCTTCTCGTCGGCGCCGCCGTCGGCGTCGCAGTAGACGTTCGGGCCGCGGCTCGCGCCGGTGGCGCCGTCTGGCTTGATGCACGAAAACAGCGTCTGGTTGTAGATCTGGCTGCAGTACGTGCCGGCGCCCCTGGTGGCGCAGCCATCGACGACGTCGTTTTGGCAGACGGACGTGCTGCTCCCGGGCGAGCCGGAGCTGCTGCCCGACGGAGTGCCGCTGCTCGACGAAGACGAAGACGTGCTGCCGCCGCTGGTGGACGAAGAGCTACTGCCCGACGAAGACGAAGACGAAGACGAAGACGAAGACGAAGACGAAGACGTGCTGCCGCTGCTGGACGAGGAAGCGCTGCTCGACGAGCTGGACGACGAGCCGCTATCGGTCCCGCAGCTGGATACCTCGAACTCGTCGGCGACCTCGGCGGCGCCGAGCACGCCGACCGCAACCCACGCGCACCCGGTGGGCCTGTAGTCGAAGCCCATGGACTTGGTGGTCTTGATGGTCTCCGCAGCGAGCTCGCGCATCGTGCTGTTTTCTTTGAGGCGCTCTTTCGCCGTTTCCCACCAGACGATCTGGCTCTTGTCCGCGCCGAGCGCCGGGACCTTCTTGCGGTTGCTCGGGTGCTCTCCGCCGTACGTCATCAGGTAGTAGGCGAGGTTGACGATGCCGGAGTTGGTGTGGACGCCGCCTTGGTCGTTGG
>JAYUXI010000246.1:0-4373 GCA_043753085.1 Myxococcales bacterium
GGCAACATCGTGCTCTCTCGTCGGGAGCTCTTGGAGAAAGAGCGTCACGAGATCAAGGCGCAGACCCTGCAAACCCTCGAAGAGGGCAAAGTGGTCAAGGGCGTCATCAAGAACATCACCGAGTACGGCGCCTTCGTCGACCTCGGCGGAATCGACGGCCTGCTGCACATCACGGACATGTCGTGGGGCCGCGTCAACCACCCGAGCGAAGTGTTCCAGGTCGGCGACGAGGTCACCGTCAAGGTGCTCAAGTACAACGCCGAGACCGAGCGCGTCAGCCTCGGCCTGAAGCAGACCCAGGACGACCCGTGGAACCACGCCGAAGAGGCGTATCCCCCGGCCAAGAAGGTCAAGGGCAAGGTCATGTCGATCACCGACTACGGCGCCTTCGTGGAGCTGGAACCGGGCGTCGAAGGCCTCATCCACGTGAGCGAGATGAGCTGGACCAAGAAGGTCAAGCACCCGTCGAAGCTCCTCGAAATCGGCCAGGAGCTCGAGTGCCAAGTGCTCGAGGTCGACGCCAAGTCCAAGCGCATCAGTCTCGGCCTCAAGCAGCTCGAGCCCGATCCCTGGAGCATCTTCACCGAGAAGTACAACCCCGGTGACAAGATTGGCGGCAAGGTCCGTTCGATCACCGATTACGGCGTGTTCGTCGGAATCGAAGAAGGCGTGGACGGCATGGTCCACAAGTCCGATCTCAGCTGGACTGCCAAGGTCGTCAACCCGTCGGACATGTTCCACAAGGGCGACGACGTCGAAGCCATCATCCTCTCGATCAACCACGACGAGAAGAAGGTGTCGCTCGGCATCAAGCAGCTCTTCGACGATCCCTGGCCGACCATCTTCAACGACTACCCGCCGGGCAAGCCCGTCGAGACCACGGTCATGAGCGTGTGCGACTACGGCGTGTTCGTCCGCGTGAAGGAGGGCATCGAAGGCCTCGTCCCGCAGAACGAGCTCGTCCACGAAGAAGCAGAGCACGAGTGGAAGGTCGGCGAGCCGCTGAAGGCAGAGATCGCCAACCTCGACTCGACCGAACGCCGCATGACCCTGTCGATGCGCATCGGTGAAGGCGCGCAAGCCGCCCAGGCGCAAGCCGCGGCGCAGAAGCGTTCTTCGTCGGGCACCAGCGTTTCGCCGAAGCCGAAGCCCGGGGCCGAAGGTGGAAACACCATCGGCGACCTCATCAAGCAGAAGCTCGGTGCGGCCCTCGGTCTGAACAAGGCCGAAGCGAAGGCAGAAGAAGCAGCGCCCGAGAGCGCCGAAGCCGAGGACAAGTCCGAAGCCAAGGCCACCGAAGGCGACGACAAAGACGAGAGCTGAGCTCCCGCTCGGCGCCCTCGAGGGGGCGCCTGAAGAAGACCCGCGGACCGAAAGGTTCGCGGGTTTTTTACGTGTGCGCCCCTGCAAAAATTCGCCGCGATCGGTGCGGGCGCTGCCGCTAGGGTGCGCAGCAAGCGATCCTCTTGCGGCCAACATCCCGCCGAGTGGCCACGTCGCCAATGCCAATTGTTGGATACCGACGCGTCGAGCAGCTCGATGATGTCGACGACACGCACGAGGACGCGTGGAACGCTCAGGGGCGAGCCGGCGAGATACGCCAGCGGTCCGCGGTTCCACGTCACCACCTCGGGAAAGGGCTCGGCTACCCGCGCGTGCAATCAGGGCATTGTGTACGAGGACTGCTCGCGGTACGATACGTCTCAACGGAGCGATTGCCGCTCAATGACAACTGACGAACGACCGCTCTCGGTCCGTTCATACGATGGGGGAGACACGACATGACCACAAAAGCGATGCGTGGCTGGAGCTGCGCAGCTGGTTTGCTTCTTCTGGTGGGCTGTCAGCCCGAGACGCCGCCCGATGCCACCGGCGACGTCGACACGGCGGAGCAGCCGCTCAAAGGGGGGGGGGGAAGCAGCCAAGGCAAACGTAGCGCCACCCTCTTCGTCCGATCCGGGCGCGTTGGAGTCGACCTGGGAAGTGCCTGAGCCGATGCAGGAGGTTGGCCAATCGCAGCCCATTGCTCTGCGGCTCGACAACACCACCTCCGTGGCCCTAACGGCGTCGGTCAAGCTTGAAATCATTGGATTGGGAGTTCGGCGATTCGTGACCCTCGCCGATCAAATCGTTCCGGCCGCTGCTTCCACGCGGATCCTGTGGTCGCCCCACGAGAGCCCGGTACGCCCCGTTGGCACCTCCGCGCGCGTGGTTGC
This sequence comes from Myxococcales bacterium, assembly GCA_043753085.1. Classification (GTDB taxonomy): domain Bacteria; phylum Myxococcota_A; class Polyangia; order Polyangiales; family Polyangiaceae; genus JAYUXI01. Next base: position 2,217 of record JAYUXI010000246.1, read on the forward strand.
CCAGATCACGTTCACCCAAGACAAGCAGAGCGCGACGCTGCTCTCGTCGAGCCTTCGAGTTGCGTACTCGGCCGACCTCGCCATGGCGTACGCCTCACTTCATGACGATGCCGCCGTGCGGCTCGCGTCGCTGGGGGTCGTGTCGGCTGCTGCTACGAGTGCACGTGCCGAGGTGGCCGCGCAGCGTCAAATTCTGGTTTCCCAGCTAGGATCAGGTCGCGGTCTGCTCGACGGCCGTGCGCTGGCGACGTCGCGTGCGCAGCAGGAAAGCGGACTGGCGTCGTCGCTCATGAGCGACGTGGACGTCGTCGCCGAGAGAGCCGTGCTCGGCGACTCCGTAGGCTTCGACGAGCCGCTTGCTACGCAGGCTGCAGCACCCGCGGCCTCCGAGCTCGACGGCACGTTGGCGAACCCCACGCCGATGGCCATCTCGACGTGTTTGGCGGCGAACACGATCACGAACAAGATTTGTGCGAAGTGGGCGAGTCCTTTTCGCGACGAGAGCTCCAGCGTCGCCAACGGCGCAAATGTCGTCGCCCCCGACTACCGCATGAGCAACACACTCGCAGCGTATGCGAACGCGCGAATCCTCGACGAGGGATCCACACTCTGGTCTGGGCGACTTGGCAGCGACGGCTGCACGCCGGCCGTCACCTTCTGCCGCGGGCGCTCCAACATCGAGGTCTCGACGAGCTCTTTCCAGGTGCCGGATCAACTAGACTTTGGCTTAGGCGCGCTCATCTACGGAACGCGCGAAGTTCGCATTACTCCGGCCCGCGTGTTTGTTTCTCCCATCGACGTATTCACCATCGCGGGCCGCGGCACGTTCGCGGTAGCCGGCGTCACCGCTGACGAGCCAGCTGTACGCGTCGCCGCGGTCGTGGGCCGAATGCTGTCGATGAGCGATAGCGGCGTGCTCCGTCGCAGCCAGATTGTTCCGACCCCGCCCATTCTAGTTGTAGATGTCGGCAATGGTTGCTCCACGTTTCCCGATTTTTACTACGGTGATGGTCCGTCGGGGAGGCTGTACGGGGAAGCGTGCGCGGGCGCAAACTCCGCTTCGTTCGGTCCGAGCCTCGGAGTCGTCAACGGCGTGCCGGGGCGACCCACTGGGCGTCATACGACCGAATACGCGTACGTCGTGGGCCACGAGCTCGGCCACACGGTGCAGATTTCGAATGGTGCGCGCCCCGAAGGCCCGGATTATGGTGCGCCGGGTGACTCTGGCTACTCCGTGACGGGCACCGGCGATTGCTCGTGCGCCCACGTTGCCGAGGGAAATCGCTACCACTGTCTGACTTCGCGGCATGCGCAGAGCAACGCCAACACCGAAGGTTTTGCCCACTTCTTCGCGGCCCGTCTGATGAACAACCAGGAAGGAAACGCAAGGTTCACCTACTACAAGACCCACCGTTCGATCGTATGGACGGTAGGTGTCTTGTTCGACTACACGCGCGCGACGTACCCGATTGCTCCGCCGTACGCCCTCAATGCGGCCCAGCCCTACTCGACGCCCGTGTACTCTGGAACCGGGTGGACGCGGACGTACTGCCCTGCCACGAACGGCAGCAGCGAATACGACTGGCTCACCTTTTTGTGGGCCGTAAATGGCAACGCCGTCGGAGCCGAGCGTGTCTCGATGTCGCAGCTGCTCACCATCCTCAAACACCCTAGCGTGGTCACCGACTTCCGTTGGCCGAACGTGCTCGCGCGTTCCCGCGCAACGCTCGTGATGGGCTCGCCGAGCGCCGCCCGTTTCGAGGCGGAGGCGCACCGCTCAGCGGTCGATTACTGATGGCGATTCCGCGGTGGAAGTCGTGGCTGGCCGTTCTGTGTTTCGGCACGGCGTCGTGTAGCGCGCGCGTCCGCGAGGGCGCCGGAAGTATTTCGACGGATGCCGCGCCATCCGCCGTCCCGTCTGCAGCGGCCAGCGCCGGGCCGATCGCCGCTGGTCGCTGCCGGGATCGCATGTGCGTTGCGCCCGCCGGCACGTTCACCATGGGCTCTGTCGCCGACGAGCCGTTTCGCGGCCGGAGAACCGAAGAGCAACGCGCCGTTACCTTGACGCGCTCCTTTCTCATCGGACAGTTCGAGGTTACCCAAGCCGAGTGGGAACGGTTCGGTTTCATCAACCGTTCCGACGTTCTTCGTTCGGCG
>JAYUXI010000247.1:0-1678 GCA_043753085.1 Myxococcales bacterium
CGGTGCGAAGCATGCGATGGCGAGGGCTTCGAGACGGTCGAGATGCAGTTCCTGGCGGACGTGCACTTTCCCTGCCCGGTATGCCTCGGCAAGCGGTTCCGGCCCGAGATCCTGCGCGTGCAGCACGAGGGCAAGAACGTCGCCGACATCCTCGAGATGACCGTGGCCGAGGTGCTCGCGCACTTCCACAGCAAGAAGGATCCGGACTACGTGCTGCAGCGTGCGCTTGCCCCGCTCGTCGAGCTGGGTCTCTCGTACTTGCCGCTCGGCCAGCCGCTGTCGACGCTCTCGGGCGGCGAGGCGCAGCGTCTCAAGCTCGCGCGCGGTCTCGCCGGTGCCAAACCCGGCATGGTGTTCTTGCTCGACGAACCGAGCGCGGGGCTGGCGCCATCCGACACGGCCGGCGTGGTCGACGCGCTGTTCAAGCTCACCGCGATGGGCGCCAGCGTGCTCGTGGTGGAGCACGACTTGGACGTGGTGGCCGCCGCCGACCACGTGATCGAGCTGGGACCGGATGCAGGTCCACGGGGCGGCCTCTTGGTGTTCGCGGGCCCGCCCGAAGCACTGGCCGGTCAGGATACCAAGACCGGACGCGCCCTCGCCGACGAGCGCGCCGGCGCCGCGAAGAAGAAGCCCGCCGCGAAGAAGAAACCCGCCAACCGCACTGGCATCGAGGTCACGGGCGCGTCCGAGCACAACCTAAAACATGTATCTTGCATCATTCCCGAAGGTGCCATCACAGTCGTGACGGGCCCGTCCGGATCGGGCAAAAGCTCGCTCGCGTTCGACGTGATCTATGCGGAGGGGCAGCGGCGTTTCATGGAGACGCTCACGCCGTACGCGCGGCAGTTTTTGCCCACCTTGCCGCGGCCGAACGTGGAGCGGGTGGCCAACGTGCCGCCGTCGATTGCGCTCGAGCAGCGCGAGAGTCGCGGTGGCAGTGCGTCCACGGTCGCCACCATCACCGAGGTGTCCCACTTCTTGCGTTTGCTGTTTGCCAAGCTCGGCGAGCCGGTCTGCCTCGAGTGCGGCGGCCGCGTACGCAGCGCGTCTCGGGCAGACGTCGACGCCGCATTGCGTGCCCGCGGCAGCGAGTCGATCACGCTCTACGCGCGGGCCGTCGCGCGGCGCAAGGGCACCTACACGACCGTCTTTGCCGCCGCCGCGCGCCAGGGCATCCAGGGTGCCCGCGTCGACGGCGCGATCTGCGCCGTCGACCCACCACCGCCGCTGAAGCGGTCGGTAGAGCACACCATCGATCTCATCGTGTACTTCGGACCGGCCGACGCGCTGGATCCCAAGCTCGTGGCGCGTGCGCTCGAGCACGGCAAGGGCGCCATCCGCGTCGGCAAGGGCCAGCCTTCGCGTGATGACCGCGGCGAGGCCGTGATGAGTCTGGTGCGGGCGTGCGAGGACTGCGGCGCCGGCGTGCCCGGGCTCGAGCCGGGACACTTTTCGTTCAGCACGCAAGAGGGTCGCTGCACGGCGTGCGAGGGCAAGGGCGTCACCGACACCGGCCGCACGTGCAGGGTCTGCAACGGCGAACGGTTGGGACCGCGCGGGCGGACCACCACGTTCTTCGGTGACACGCTGCCGGCTTTCATGCGGCGCGACGTGGCCAGTGCGCTGTCGTGCGCCGAGGGCTGGTCGTTCACCGGCTCGGCAGCGGAAGTGGGAG
>JAYUXI010000248.1:0-10557 GCA_043753085.1 Myxococcales bacterium
GAGTCCTCCGTCGAAGGCGCGCTCCGCAGCGTGAAGGGCGTCGAGAAGATCGTGACCCTTCCCACGGACGACAAGGCGCACGCGTTCGAGCTCACCAGCACAGACGATCTGGACCTTCGCGCCGACATCTTTCAGATGATCGTGCAGAAGGGCTGGACCCTGCTCGAGCTGCACCGCGATACCCAGACCCTCGAAGACGTGTTTCGCGATCTCACGGTGGGTGATGCCCGTCGCAATCGCAACCTCTCGGCCAGCGCTGCGCGCGACGACGAGAGCGACGAAGACGAAGACGAAGACGACGATGGCGACGACGAAGCTGTCGACGCCCGTGGCGTCGCAAAGGCAAACGAGGAGAAGTCATGAGCGAAGCAGTCGCAGACGGCGCCGACAAGGCGCGTGACAGTGAGCCGCCGGCCGACAAGAACAGGGCGCAGGTCGCGAGCCCGCGTGGCGCTGCCGTCACCCACAAAACCTGGTTCGGCCACACGGTGTGGACCATCTGCAAGCGCGAGCTCGGCTCGTACTTCAACGCGCCGCTCGCGTACATTCTCATCTGCGTCACCCTCGTGGCGATGGGGATCTACTTCTTCTGGTTCGAGGGCGGCGTCTGGCAGGCCGATCGCGCATCGGTCGGCCGGCTGATGACCTTCATTCCGCTGGTGCTTTCGCTCCTCACCATCCCGCTCTTCACCATGCGCTCGCTGGCAGAAGAAAAGCGCATGGGTACGATCGAGCTGCTCATCACCATGCCCGTTCGCGACAGCGAGGTGATCCTCGGCAAGTACTTCGCCGCTCTCGCCATCGTCAGCGTGCAGCTGCTTCTCCTCATGGCGTACCCCATCGTCATGTTCAAAGGCTTCCACCTCGGCGCCTTCGACTGGGGTCCGTTTTGGTCGGGCATGCTCGGTCTCTTGCTGCTTTCCGCGGCCGGCGTCGCCCTTGGTCTCATGTACTCGAGCATGACCGACAGCCAGATCCTGGCGTTCTTCGCCACCTCGATGACCCTCACCGGTCTGTACGCCATCGGCTACGTCGTGCAGTTCGTGCCCGGCGGTTTTGGCGAAACGCTCGCGTTTTTCAGCTTCCAATCGCGTTACGAGCCGTTCGCTCGCGGCCTGATCGACAGCCGCGCGGTCGTCTACTTCCTGTCCGTGGCCATCCTGGCCACCTTGGTTTCGTTTCGAAACCTCGAATCACGCAAGTGGTCCTGAGGGAGCATCATCATGGATCGTAAAGTCAAAGCCGCCTCGCAAAGCGGCGCACTCCTTCTCATCGCGGCCGGTGTGCTCGTCGGCGTCAACGCGCTCTCGGTGTTCGGTGGCCACGTCCGCAAAGACGTCACCAACAACGAGCGCTTCACGCTTTCCAACGGCAGCGCCAAGTTGATCAGTAGCCTGCAGGCACCGATCAAGGTCGAGGCCTACGTCACCAAGGGCCTGCCCAAACTCGACGCCTTCGTGCGCGACCTTCGGGACCTCTTGCAGGAGTACAAGACCCGCGGCGGCAACAACTTCGAGTTCGCGGTCATCGAGGCCAAGACCGAAGAAGAGAAGAAAGCCGCCAAGGAAGCTGGCCTTCTCGAGCAGCCGTTCGGCGAAGCCGACAACAGCGGCGAAGAGAAGATGGCCGTGTCGCAGGGCTTCATGGGCATCGTCTTCAAGTACAAGTCCGAAAAGGACGCGATCAAGTTCATTCCCCCGAACCAGACCGACGGCCTCGAGTTCTGGATCACCAACAAGATCCGCGAAATTCGCGACAAGTCGGACGAGATCAAACACAAGGTCGGCGTGCTCACCGGTCACGACGAGATCAAGCTCACCGAGCCGAACCTCGTGCCCGCGCAAGCCGGCAAGCCGAGCATCCAGCAGATCTTGACGCAGAACTTCCCGTTCTACACGTTCGAAGACGTGGACCTGAAGGCTGGTGACGGCGAGATCGACGAGGCGCTCGACGGCCTGATCATCACGCAGCCCGGCAAGGAAATCACCGAGAAGGAGCTGCGTCGCATCGACCAGTTCGTGCTCAAGGGCAAGAGCCTGGCGGTGTTTGCTTCGGCGGTGAACGTCAAAGACAAAGACGCGAAGATGAACGCCACGCTGAAGACCTGGGGTCTCGAGAAGCTGCTGGGCGGATATGGCATCGAGATGCGCAAGGACGCAGTCATCGACTACGGCCGCGCGTTCCGCGTCACCATGATGACGAACGGCGGCGCGGCGAACATTCGCTTCCCGCAGATGCTCGACGTCCAGGACGACCCGTCCTACAGCGGCGAGCAGGCATTCCTCGACACATCGTTCGCGTCCTTTTTCCGCCTGCCTTCGGTCACCATGCCGTTCGCATCGTCGCTGGTCATCCACCGCGAGAAGCAGCCCCAGGTCGACCCGAAAGACTTCAAGATCGTCGCGCGTTCCACGCCGCGCTCGGTTCGCGAAGAAGGCGAAACTGTCGACCTGCAGCCGTTCCGCCAATGGCGCCCCAAGGGCACCTTCGAGCAATTCGGCCTCGCGGCCGTCGTCGAGGGCCTCAAGGACAAGGGCGGCACGCTGCACGCGCTGCGAACCGCATTCCCCGAAGGCGACAAGATGGGTGTCGATCGCCCGGATTTCGCCACGGCCCCGGCGCGCGTCCTCGTGATCGCATCGTCGCAGTACCTGGCCAATCCGTTCGCCCGCGCGGGCAACGGTCAGGACATGCAGCAGATGGGCATGCAAATGCCCGCAGGAATGGGCGGCGACGAGCAGCTGCTCCAGATCGCGCAGCCCTACGCGCAGTCGTCGCTCACCAACACCATCCTCTCGTTCAAGAACACGCTCGACTGGGTGACCGGTGACACCGATCTGCTCGCCGTGTCGGCGAAGATCCTGAACGAATCGCACCTCGTGTACGGCGACGTGTCCAAGCCCAACTTCTCGGAAGACACCGACGAGGCACTGTCGAAGCGCGCCGACGACATGAAGCAGGCGCGCAAGCTGCAGCAGCGAAAGGTCGAGATCGTGTTGATCGGCGGCCTGCCGATTCTCTTCGCGCTCTTCGGCATTGCCCGTTGGCGCTACCGCCTTTCGCAGCGCCAGAACCTTTCCCTGGCCTAAGCCGCCCCGCGACACCGAGGTCACATCATCATGGATCGAGACAAACAAATCATCGTCGGCCTCGGCGTCCTGGTCATCCTGGGCGGCGCGGTTTACGTCGTGAAGAAGAAGGACGACCAGGTCGGCAAAACCACTACGGCGTCCGCGGAGCTGCCGAGCGTGAAGGGTCCAGAAGACCCCGACAAGCTCGAGGTCACCAGCGAGAAGGGCAAAGTCGTCTTGGTGAAAACTGGCGACAAGTGGGCCCTCGAAGAGCCCGTGAAGTTTCCGGCGCACGGCGCGAACGTCAAGTCGCTCATCGACAACCTGAAGGAGCTCAAGACCAACGAGCTCGTCGCGTCGAACGTGGGCCCGGACCAGCGCAAGAACTACGAGCTCGACGGCAAGAAAGCCATCCACATCATCGCGTGGAAAGCCGGCGAGAAGAAGCTCGACATCACCTTCGGCAAGTCCGGTGGCCGTGGCCAGATGGCAATGGTCGATGGCAAGAGCGACGTGATCGCGGTCGGCGGGTTCTCCAGCTACGTGTATGCGCGCGAGACCAAGGGCTGGCGCGACACCGAGATCTTCAAGTTCGACGATGCGAATGCCAGTGGCATGTCCATTCAGAACGAGCACGGCGTGTTTTCGTTCACCAAGGGCGAAAAGTGGGCCGGCACGTTCAAGGCCGGTGCGGCGCCCGGGGCGGCAATCCCAAAGTTCGAAGACACGAAAGTCGGCGAGGGCCTGCGTGCCTTCAAGTCGCTCACCGCCGACGACTTCGGCGACGGAAAGACCGACGCAGAGACGGGCCTCGACAAGCCCGCCGTGGTCACCATCTCGCTCAAAGACAACGCCGGCACCTACAAGCTCTTCGTGGGCAAGGTGTCGTCGGGCACGTCGCACTACGCCAAGAAGGAAGGCTCGGACGTCGTGTATACGATCTCAAGTTGGCCAGCCGAGTGGGCCACCGCCGATCTGAAGAAGTTCCAAAAGCCCGACAAGGACGCCGGCGCTCCCGCGGGTCCGGGCGCCCCACCCGGCATGCCGATGGGCGGCGGAATGCCCCCCGGGATGCAGATGCCCCCCGGCATGCAAATGCCGCAGGGCATGGGCGAGCCGGACGAGGAGTGACGCTCGACGACGCGCTTGAGGATCTTCCGGTCTTCCCACTGCCGAACGGCGTGCTGTTTCCTCGGGCTCAACTCGAGCTGCACATTTTCGAGCCTCGCTATCGAGCCCTGCTCGAAGCGAGTCTCGACACGCATCGCTGCATCGCCATCGCCCAGATTCTGCCTGGCACCGATGCCGAGGGCGTACCGCACATCGCCACGATTGCCGGCGCCGGCACCATCGAGCAGCGGCATCGCTTGCCCGACGGACGCTCGCACATCGTGCTGGTGGGCCGCGCGCGCGTTCTGCTCGACGAGCTCCCGTTCGAGCCGCCCTTCCGGCGCGCGCGCGCGCGCATCGTCGCGGACATCGAGGACGAGCCGGCCAACGCCACCGACGAGCTGACGCTGGTGGCGGCCATCCAGGGCTTCGTGGACGCACTCCGCAAGGAAGGCACCACCGTCACGTTCGAGCGCGCCGGCGACGTGCCCGCTGCGGAGCTGGCGCACCATGCCGCGCAGCATCTGCTCTTCGATGGTCGCGTGAAACAAGAGATCCTCGAGATGCGCAACCCGCGTGAGCGCATCGGCAAGATTGCCGTCGAGCTGATGGCGCAGCGCGCGCTACTCCTCGGCGGTCCGAAGGGCAGCCAGTCGAACTGACCGACTCAGTTCGGCGGACGCGACGTGCCAGCGGTGGTCTCGCTCTCCTGCCACCTGAAGTTGTCGAGCAAGATGCTGCTGTCGAGGATTGGATCGGCGGTGTCCGCGATGATGAACTCGAGCGTGATGGTCTCGCCGGGCTCGACGGGCGCCTGCGTGGTGAGCCACCCGGTGGCTCCGCCGCCGCGGGTCTCGCCTACGCAGTAGCCGTACTCGTCGAGGTCGCCGAAGCCAGTTCCCGCGAGCTCGGCAGGGCCGCCTGGACACACCGACGTCTTCGGGTTCGGCGCCTCGCCTTGCGCTCCAGCGCAGCCAGTGGTGACGTTGGGATCGCAGCGATCGAAGAAACCGAGGTTTACACTCACCGGATTGTTCTGCGAATCGAAGGAGATGTTGGCCGCACCTCCCGGCGACCTGGCACTGGTGAGGTAGGCTACGAAGCTGTCGTTGAATGCAGAGCACACGAATTCGGGCCACTCGCTCGAGTGGAAGTTGAGGTCGAAGCTCAGGCCCTTGGCGTTCCGGGGCGCGCGGACCACCACCTTCAAGACGATCGGGTCGTAGAACGCGTTCTGCGGGGGTGGGCAGCCTTGCGCAGCAACCGGGAATCCAGGCGGAAATGCGCCGGGAACCGGCCTTTCGGTCCAGGCACCCGGATAATTCGCGAATGGCCAATCCGGTCGCCCGTTCTTGAACGGCGTTTGTCCTTCGACGTTGTCGTATTCGCGCCCGTAGCCCGTGCCGAGCACGCCGAGCTGCGTGCCTTCACGCGGTCTGATGACGCTGCCGAACTTGTTCAAGATGCCGTGCTGGCCAGCGGGTGGGGCGTCGCTCGAAGAGTGGCCCTGCAAAAACTCCGCCGAGACGAGACCCCAGTCGCCTTCGCCGGTGGACGCCTTGCAGAGGCCCATCGCCTTGACGAATTCGGCGCCGTTGCCCTCGATGGCAAGCGCCCCGTCGCAGGCGCCGGCGTTGTCCTTGATGCCGTCTCCGTCGTCGTCGCAGTCGTTGCCAGGCACCTCGAACTTACCGGCGTTGGGCACGCAGGATCTGCCGCCATCGCCGCCGCGGTCATCGTTGACGATGCGGTCGTCGCCGATGCTCGGGGCGCCCGACGACGAGGACGTACCGGGAAAAGTGGCGCTGCCGTCTTCCGAGCCGCACGCCGCCACGACGACCGTCGCCGCGAAGAGAGCCAGAAGTGCGGGCCCGAACGATGTCTTGACCATCGCTCTAATTTACTCCCGTTTCCGTGATTTCACAAAACCGCGCCGTTTGCCGTCGTTGCCCCGTGGGAGTTGGTGCGCCGCGCCGCGTGGCTACTTGACGGAAATCAGCTCGATGTCGAACACGAGCGGCCCACCCGGGGCGCCGGGGCGCTTCGGCGGATCGCCGTAGGCGAGATCGGACGGAATCCAGAAGCGGGTCTTTTCGCCCTCGACCATGAGCTGCACGCCTTCGGTCCAGCCCTTGATCACGCCGTCGAGGCCGAAGGTGATCGGCTTACCGCGGGTGATCGAGCTGTCGAACATCTTGCCGTCGGGCGTCCAGCCCGAATAGTGCACCGTGACACGGTCCTTCGCGCCGGGATGCTTTGCGCCGGTACCGGGCGTGAGCACCCGGTACTGCAGGCCCGACGCGGTCTTCTTCGCGCCCATCGGCGCAGACTTCACGTCGGTGGGTACCTCCGGCGGCTTTGGAGCCACGACGATGTCGAGCAGCTCGACGTCGAACACGAGATCTCCAGCCGGGGTCCCGCCACGGGCCTTTTCGCCGTAGGCGAGCGCACCCGGAATCCAGAGCCGGCGCTTTTCGCCTTTGACCATCAGCTGCAAGCCTTCGGTCCATCCCTTGATGACGTCGCTCACGCCGAACTCCGTCGGCTCACCGCGCGCCACCGAGCTGTCGAACATCTTTCCGTCCTTCGTCCAACCCGTGTAGTGTACCTTTACTTTGTCCGCGGGAGACGGGTGCACGGCGCCGGTGCCGGCGGTGAGCACCTTGCTGCCGAGGCCCGACGGGGTCTTCACCGCGTCGGCCGGAGCGGCGGCTACGTCGGGCGGGGCGGGCATGGCGGGTGCGGCACTGCGCGCGGGCGTGACCGCACGTGCGGCCGATGCGCCGGGCGTCGAGTTCGGCGCCGTACCCTCGGACGTGAGGGTTTCGTTCGGCCCGCCGTCGCAGCCTGCCGCGAGAGACAAGGCGCCCGCCCCGCAGAGGGTGATGGCGCCGAGGACGAGAATCATTCCGCTGGATCGCATGGCGGCATCTTGGTCCAACGGCGCCGAAAACGCGAGTTGCGGAAGTTCTCGCGGCGAAGCCTCGCGCACCGTCCTTCGCATCTTCGCGATCGCCGGCGCGTGCAGCGAACAGCTCGAGCGTGATGCATGGGTCGGGTTCGCGGCGGTCCGTTTTGACGCACCGTGTCCTGAGGTTCCTTTCCCGCCGGGCACCACCTGCGTGGTAACGCCGACCACAAGATGGACCTGTTCGGACACCTCCAAGCATACGACTACGGCGAAGTTCACATCAAGGTCGACAAGGCCACCGGCCTGCGCGCCATCGTGGCTATCCACGACACGCGGCTCGGCCCTGCGCTCGGCGGCTGTCGCTTCATCCACTACGACACCGACGAAGCGGCCGTGGTCGACGCCCTCCGCCTGGCGCGCGGCATGACCTACAAGGCGGCTCTCGCCGGCCTCAAACACGGCGGCGGCAAGAGCGTGATCATGCGTCCGCGCAGCGCGTTCGATCGCACCGCGCTGTTTCGCTCTTTCGGTCAGTTCCTGGAAGATCTGCGCGGGCACTACATCACGGCCGAAGACAGCGGCACTTCCATCGAGGACATGGAAGCCATCCGCAGCGTCACCAAGAACGTCACCGGCATCGACCCGGCCAACGGTGGGTCGGGTGATCCGTCGCCGTTCACGGCCCTGGGCGTCCGGCGCGGCATCGAAGCCTGTGTAAAGTACAAGCTGAAGCGCAATTCGCTCGAAGGCATACACGTGGCGGTCCAGGGGGTTGGCCATGTGGGCTACTACTTGTGCAAGGAGCTGCATGCGCTCGGCGCCAAGCTCTCCGTCGCGGACATCGACCCACTCAAGAGCGAGCGCGCCACCCGTGAATTCGGCGCAGTCACCGTGCCGCTGGCCCAGATCGCCGAGCTCGAGTGCGACGTCTTCGCGCCGTGTGCGCTCGGCGCGGGCCTCAACGACGACACCATCCCGAAACTGCGTGCGACCATCATCGCCGGAGCCGCGAACAACCAGCTCGCCGAACCCCGCCATGGCGACGACGTCGACCACCGCGGAATCCTGTACGCGCCCGACTACGCCATCAATGCCGGTGGTCTGGTCAACGTGGCCAGCGAAGCCGAAGGCTACGACGAGACGAAGGCGACCGAGGGCACGATGCGCATCTACGACACCATCTACGAGATCGCCGAGCGCGCCGTGAAGACCGGCGAGCCCACCTACAAAGTGGCCGACCGCCTCGTCGAAGAGAAGCTGTCGAAGGCCAGCAAGAAACGGTAGCTACGGCACGAGCTCGGCGGGCAGAAACGCGCCGCGTGCGAGGTAGTCGCGAATCCATTTCGGCCGTGCTGCTTTTGGCAGCGCAGCGAGCTCGCCCCCCAGCTGACCGGCGCGGAGCGCGGCTTCGGGCGCGGCGGCCACGTTGCGAGCCAGCTTGCCGCCCACGTCGGCGGGGACGCGGCCGGCCATGGCGTATTGCGACAGCACGCGGCGGTAGTTGCTGCGCTCCTCCGACAGCTCGATCGCCCACAAGCCCAGTGTCAGTAGATCGTGCACGATCAGCGTGAGCAGCAGCGGCTCTTCTGCACCCCGCGCGAGCGCGCTGCAGCCAAAGGTGCGCTCGGGCGGCGGCGCCAGTGGGCTCGGCGTGGCGCCACACGGCGAGCGCCCGAGTACGAGTTCGGTGGCCTCTCGTTCGCGGTCCGATGCACGAACGCTGTCGGCCGCCGACTGCCACTGCAGGAGCTCGGTGCGGATGCGCTCTCGGTGCGCTACCCACGCGGCCTTGGTTCCGATCGGCAGTGCGACCGCCAGAACGGGAATGGCACGCGTACCGCTCGGCGGCGGCAGGTCCAGCGACGACGCGAGCCGCAGGCTAGTCAACGCCTTGGTGGCTTCCGGGTAGATCGACGTGACCTGGGGCTCGAGCTGGTCGAGTGCGTCTTCGATCGAATCTCCATCGAGCGAGTCGGCCGCGTCGAGCGAGTCTTCGATCTCTCCCAACCTTCGCGTCAACACGGCGTCGTTCTGGGCACGCTCTTCATTGCTGAGCGGAGGCGGCGCGGCGGCCAGCGCGTGGATCAGCCGCACGCTCGCATCTGGCAGCTTCGCTTCGCGGGTAAAGCGAGCTCGTTCTTCGCGAATCACGGCGCGAAGCAGCGCGAGTGCGCCGCGAGCGTCCGGTGCGGTGGGCGCCAGCCCGGCGATCCGAGCCGTCGCGGCTTCGAGCGCCTTTTGGCGCGGCGCCCGCGTGAGCGGATCGGGAGCGCCGGACAGAAGCCCTGCCGGCTCTTCCGCGGCCACGCTGGCCTGCATCGCGCGCGCCAGATCCACCCGGGTGGGCATGGCGCTCGCCCGACGTGCGAAGCGCGCATCGGCCGCTGCCAGCTCCCGAAACGTGTCCGCCTGCGCAGCAAGCACGTTTTCCATCGTGGCGCCCACAGCCGGAGCCGCAGCGACGGGCGGCGACGCGACCTTGCAGCCAGCAGCCGCCAGGAGAATGCAAACTGCACGCATAAGCCAGCGCAGAGACGAACGGCCGGGAAAGCGAGCGCGTTACTTCGCGTCGGCGAAGATCTGCATCACGTCCTGAAGTAGCTTGATGGCTTCCGGCTTGGAGCGCTGGAAAGCGTTGCGGCCCATGATCGAACCAAAGGCGCCGCCCGCGGCAATTTGCTTCACTTCGTCCAGCAGGGCGCCCGTTTCCTTGGACTCGCCGCCGGAGAAGATCACGATGCGCTTGCCGTTGAAGGCGCTCTGCACGCAGTGCTTGATGCGTTCCGTCAGGGTGCCGATCGGGATCTCGTATTTCTCGTAGACCTTTTTCGCCTCGGCCTGCTCGAGATGAGCGCTCGGCGGCTTGATCTTGATGACGTGCGCGCCGAGCTGGGCCGAGATCTGCGCGGCGTAGGACACGACGTCGATGGCCGTCTCGCCCTCTTTGGACATGCCCGGACCACGCGGGTACGCCCACAGAATGGTGGGCAGACCGAGGGTCTTGGCTTCCAAAACGAGCTCGCGAAGCTGCTCGTACATTGCGTTGCGCTCGCCCGAACCCGGATAAATGGTGAAGCCGATCGCGCTGGCGCCGAGGCGCACGGCGTCTTCTACCGAGCCCGTCACGGCGCTGCACGGACCCGACGGCATCTTGGCGAGCGTGTCGGAGTTGTTCAACTTGAGGATCAGCGGCAGGCCTGCCGCCCCGGCCTTGTCGGCCACCATCTCGAGCGCACCGAGGGGAGCGGCGTACGCGTTGCAACCGGCCTCGAGGGCGAGATCGCAGTGGTATTCTGGATCGTAGCCGCCAGGGTTCGGAGCGAACGAGCGCGCAGGGCCATGCTCGAAGCCTTGGTCGACGGGCAGGATCACCATCTTGCCGGTGCCCGCGAGCCTGCCGAAGTTCAGCATCCGAGCGAGGTGGGCCTTGGTGCCGGCGTTGTCGGATCCGTACCACGAAAGAAT
>JAYUXI010000249.1:0-1677 GCA_043753085.1 Myxococcales bacterium
TCGCCGCCTGGTAGTCGCGCAGGCCCAGTTGCAGGCGCTCACCGGTTCGATCGCACACCAGCACGACCTCGCCGTCGCGCTCTTCGGAGAAGCGCAGCAGAAACCCAGCCTTGCCGACGAAGCCGACGAGTCGGGCCGGATTGCCGCGCACCAGGCCGTGCGGCGGCACGTCGCGGGTGACCACGCTGCCGGCGCCGACCATGGCGTGCGCGCCGATGGTGAGGCCACACGCGACCGTGGCGTTGGCGCCCACCGAGGCGCCGGTCTGCACGAGAGTCCGGGCGCGCACCCAGTCGCCGTCGCGCTTCGAGCTGCCGTCGGGGTTCACGGCGCGCGGATGCAAGTCGTTGGTGAACACTGCGGCGGGACCGAGGAACACGCCGTCTTCGACCAAGAGGCCGGCGAACGTGCAGACGTGATTCTGCAGTTTGCACCTTTTGCCGAGCACCACGCCGACGTCGACGTACGAGCCCATGCCGATGCTGGTGTCCTCGCCCACGCTGGCGTGCTCGCGTACCTGCGCGAACTGCCAGACCGAGACGCCCGGACCGAGCCGCGCCTCGTCGTGCACGCACGCGGTGGGGTGGATCTGCGGCGCGGTCATCGCCGGCAGCCTAGTCGGGCGCGCCTGTGGAAAACTCCTGAACAAGCCGGGGAGAGCTCCGGGAGAGCCGGTGTGCAGCGGACGCGAAAGCGCCCTTGTCTCGGGCATCTACCGGGCACGGGCCAACTCGTCGAAGCGCTTGTAGTTTACACGCCAAAAACAGCCCAAAACCACTAGCCCTGGTAGGAATTGGGGTTGCGATGCGGACGAGAGTGAGTAGACAAGAGGGTCCGAACGGCGGGGCTTGACCGGCTCTGGAGGGAAGTCGTTCGTGCTCGCGTTCCACGAGACACGTCTCTTGTACTGAACGTCCGCGCACTGCGCAGGCTACGCTCATTGCTTCCTTGCCGGCGCGGCGACGCGCCGCTGACCCCTCTCCTGCCCCCGACCCGTCTCACCTCTCTCCTGCGGAGCAAACCGATGGCCCACTCGAACGGAACCTCACTCGCCGCTACCCCCACCCGGAGCAAGAGCAAAGCCTCTGCAGCCCGGTCGAGCGACGCACGCAAAGCCAGGAAAGGTGGCCGCGGCATCGAGATGCCGCGGCACTTCACCACGGCCGGCAAGAACCCGCTCGACGAGGTCGTCTACGAGCGTCGACAGAGCGTGATCTCCAACCCGGATGGCTCGATCGTCTTCAAGCTGGAGGGCGCCGAGATTCCCGCCGCCTGGAGCCAGCTCGCCACCGACATCGTGATCTCGAAGTATTTCCGCAAGGCCGGCCTGCACGGCGATGCGAAGAAGGGCGAGCGCAGCGTGCGCGAGGTAGTGCACCGCATAGCGAGCACCATTCGCACGGCGGGCGAGGACTTCGGTGGGTACTTCGCCGGCAAGGCCGAGGCCGACACGTTCGAGGCCGAGCTCTCGCATCTGCTGGTCAACCAGGTCGGCGCCTTCAACAGCCCGGTGTGGTTCAATTGTGGCCTGTTCCAGCAGTACGAAATCACCGGCTCGGGCGGCAACTGGGCATGGGATCTGGACGAGTCTGCCTCGAACATGACGATGACGGCCAACGCCTACTCGCGGCCGCAGTGCTCGGCGTGCTTCATCCAGCAGGTCGACGACGATCTGAT
>JAYUXI010000250.1:0-1676 GCA_043753085.1 Myxococcales bacterium
TTGATGGCGAACACGTGACCGAGCTCGTGCCAGATGACGTTGCCCCAGTTGAACGGCTCGCTCTCCGGGCTGAGCGCCGCCACGACCCGCCCGAAGCACACGCCCTGGATGCCGATGTTCGGCAGACCGCTGGTGCGGACGCTGAAGTGCTCGCGCGAGCCGTACAGCTCCACGTGCAGGGGCGAGTCCGGCACGAGTCCATAGCGGGCCTTCATCGACGCCACGGCTTCGCCGGTGAACGTGGGTAGATAGCGCTCGAGCATGGCTTTTTCGGCCCGTGGAAAGCGGAAGTCGAACGAACCGACGCCGACGGACTCGTACTCGGCGGGCAGCACTTTTTCGTACAGGTTCAGGGTATTGAAGACGCGGACGTTGAACTTGTCTTTGCTCCACGCGCGCCGCAGCGTTTCGATGCCGCCTTTTTCATCGCCGGTGCGCAGCATGGTGAGGCCAAGCGTTCCCAGGATGCGGCCGTCGTCGGGGTCGACCTTGGCGGCTTCCTTCATCATCGACACGATGTCGTCGTAGCGGTGCTCCCAGTCGGCGAACTCGGCGACGGTGATGAAGAAGTTGCCGTACTCCTTGTTCTTGGCCAGCACCGAGGCCTTGGTGCGCTCGTAGCCGGCCTTGTCTTCGGCGATCAGCAGCGTGGCGCCGGCTACGCTCTCGGCTTCGAGGTCGTAGCGGTTGATGGCGAGCGCCTTCTGGGTAGCGGCCTTGGACTTGTCGAGCTCGCCGTCTCGCAGCGCGATGCCGGCACGCACGGCGTAGGCCGAGGAACACTCGGGGTTCACCGCGAGCGCCGCGCCGAGCTCCGCTTCCGCCGCGTCGAAGTCCAGAGACTGATCCAGCTTCACCCGGGCCATGGCCACGTGCGCCACGGCGAGGTTGGGCGCCTTCGTGATCGCCTCTTTCACCGCCTCTTCGGCGTGGCCCGGATCGTACTTGTCGAGAAAAAGCTCTGCGCGCCAGAGCAGCAGCTCGGCGGGGTTGGCGGTGAGCTCCTGCGGGGTGGGCTCGCCCCGCCGCCCGGCCTTGGCGGCGCGTTCCGATTCGGTGTACGCGCGGTTGGCGTCTTTCGGGCTGCGCAGCAGCTGCGCCGCGCGACCCACCTCGGCGAGTCCGGCGGCATCGCCCTCGGACAGGTCGGTGTACTCGTCGGTGATGGCCTTGAGCGGCGCGTCCGCCTCGGCGCGCCGGCCCGCCAGGAGCAGCAGCTCGCCCAGCTGGAGGCGCAGGCGGCGGGCTTCTGGCCCCTTGGCGTGCTGCTCGGGCTGGAGCAGAACGATTGCCCTCGGCACGTCGCCGCGGGCGGCCATGATGCGTGCATGATGCACTTTTGCCAGCAAGCCCAGCGGCCCGCCCGCGCTCTCGAGCTTGCCGAGCAACTTAAGGGCTTCTTCGAAGCGGCCGCGCTCTTCGTGCAGGCGGGCGAGCACCAGATCGGCGCGGGGGCGATCCTTGCCGCCGAGGAGGGCGAGCGCGACTTCGGTCTTGGGGTAGTCGGTGGCGGCCGCGAGCGTGAGCGCCTCGTCGAGTGGAGAGCCGGCGGCCACCGGGGCCACCGGCGCCTGGCCACCGCGCGGTTGCGCGACGGCGACGTGGGCCAAAAGGAGCGTGGCTGCAAACGAGATCGACGCGCGGCGAAGAGCCATGGCCCGATGTTCGGGCGCATG
>JAYUXI010000251.1:0-4365 GCA_043753085.1 Myxococcales bacterium
GTGAACATCACTGCGAACAACGGCGCCATCGTGCTCAGCGTCATCGAAGGCGACGTGGTGTACACGGGGAACAACTTCGTGATGGCGGAAACCGTGGTGCTCGGCAACGTTCGCATCATTGGCAACAACGCGAAGCTCGTCGGCAATTCGGTGGCTGGAACGATCACCATCGATGGCAAGGAGTCGCTCTGCGACGGCAACCGCCAGCGCCTGGCGGACGGAACCTTGGGCGAGACGCTGACCTGCAACGGCGGGTGAAGAGCGCGCCCGGTGGCGGCGGCCTCGCGTTCGGGGTCGCCGCCTCATGCTCGGCGATCCCGGACGGCGCGGCCGTGGTCGTCAGAGCGGACAGGCGGCGCTGGGCCTGGCGAAGCCGCTGACAATCGAACGGATCGGATGGCTCTTGCGAAACGAGCCATCCGCCAGCGCCTCCCAGATGAGCCCGTCCGAGCTGCGGTAGAAGGCCTGCTTTTCGTACCAGACCTGCCAGCCGCCTTGGGTCGCGACGTAAGTGCCGCTCTCGCCGTGCGCCACGGCGCCCAGGTTCGCGGCGCCGGTGATGGCGGCCTCGGACCAGATCACCCCGTCGGTGCTGCGCCAGCGCGAAGTTCCCGACCACACCTGGAAGGCGCCGTCGGCGAACACAGCCGCCGACCCGAACGAGTCCGCCACCTTGGCGTACGACCAGGTTGCCCCGCCGTCGGCCGAGCGACACGCCGAGCCGTCCGAAGCGGTGAGGAGCGTCACGCCGTTGCCGTGCACGAACCCGTCGCGCGAGCAGCCTTCGGGCACGGTCGGGTTGCTGGTCCACGTTTCGCCGTTGTCGGTGCTGCGCAGCATCGTATTGCCGTCGGCGTGCAGGAAGAAGATGCCGCCCGCGAAAGGCGAAAACGAGCCACCGCGCACGGCCCCACCCGGCTCTTCGATGGCCGGGTGCCCCGTCCACGTTCCCATCGCGCCGCTGGAGGTCGAGATCCACGGCGCGCGGTCGACGGCCATCACGGTGCCGTTGCCGTAGGCAAGCCCCCCGAACCAGTGGCCGTCCAGCACCGTTTCCCAGGTGATTCCATCTTCGCTGCGCTGCAGCACGCCGGGCTCGCCATGTCCGTACGCAGTCACGAAGAAATCGCCAGCGGCGACCAGACCGGCAGCCGGCCAGGCACCGTGATCGCACTCCATGTTGTTCGGCGACTCGTTGTCGAAACAGCGCGCCTCCGGAAATTCGGACCGATCGGCGATCCACGTGCGGCCGTCGTCGCACGAGATGGTGGTGCGCCCGAGGGCGCCCTGCGCAACGAACACGGGCACCCGCGTGCGCGGCAGCGCCGCGTCGGTGCTGCCGCCCGCATCCGCACCGGTCACCGGCGCCGGCGCGGCGTCGCCCTGGGACGGTGCCGGGGCGGCATCCGCAAGGGCACCGTCTGCTGCGGGGGCCGCGTCACTGCTGCATCCTGCATCCAACACGAGAAGAGCGATCGCGGCGAACGGAGGACGCTGGTGCATAGGGCGCTATGGTGCACCGTTCGCAACGCGCATGCCAGCCGGTTCCGACGGAACGGACGGGCGCTCAGCGCGGCACGAAGGCAAGCGACGTGAGCGCGGGCGCCTCGCCGCAAAACACCGGCGTCCAGGCAAGGCCGTCGGTCGACGTCATCAGGGTGGCCGGGGCGTCGAGCCCGACGTACACGCCACCTTGGTAGACGAGGCTAACGGTAGGCCGCGGATCGCTGATGGCGCCGGGCGCTTGGGTCCAGGTTTTGCCGTCTGGGCTGCTGTAACAGGCGAGGCGGGCGCAGGTCAGAAACTTCGTGCCGTCGAACACCACGTTGCGAAAGTCACCGATGATCTCGACGCTGCTGGCGTCGTTCCAGTCGGACCCGTTCTGCGACCACGCCAGCACCGAGTGCGAGCCGACCGCGACCCACACGCCATTGCCGAACGTCACCGACTCGTAGGCAAACGTCTCGTCCGTGGAGCCCGTGCGGTCGTCGCGCCAGGCGATGCCGTCGTCGCTGACCACCGTGCGCCGGGCCGCCCCCACCGCCACGAACTTGTCGTCCGCGAACGCGATGGCGTTCAGGGCGCGGCAGCATTGATCCTCGCTCACCACGGTGGGCGCGGGCCAGTCGATGCCGTCGGTCGAATGAAAGAACGCCAGCGGCGAAAACCGAGGACCTGCCGACACCACGAAGACGCCTTTGCCGAACGCGACGGCCGAGAATCCGTCGGCATACTGCACGTAGGGTTTGGTCTCCGGAACGGCGCGTTCGGTCCAGGTCAGGCCGTCGACGCTGGTCATCACGCCCGCCGACGCAGCGGCCACCAGGACGCCGTTGCCACGAGCGGTGGCCTGGATGTCGCCGGTGCCGGGCGCCGCGTCCGCGAGATCCGGTACGTACTCGTTGTTCTGCCAGTGGGCGCCGTCGAGCGAGAACGTGCTGCGCCGACCGACCCCCGTTGCGAGGAAGGTCCCCGTCGACGTGGCCAGCTTGGGCGCCAGGTTGGCGTCGTAGCCGAGGCACTCCACGCTGGCCGCCGCGTCGCCCGCGGAGCCGCCGCCGCCCTGGGTCGGTGCGGGCGCAACCGCGCCGTCTGCCACGGTCGCGGCTCCACCGCCATCGGGTACGGCGGCCGCAATTTCGGCGTCGGGCTGGACGAAGCATGCCCCGAACGCGAGCGAAAGTGCAGCCAGCGAGAGCGCGGCGCTCTTCACGTGAGACCCCCCAGCGCACCCTTGCAGACATCCGCATTGCCGAACGTGTTCACCGGTACGCCCATCATGTTGGCGAGCGACACGAACAGATCGTTGTGCGCCACACCCGTGGTGCCGCCGCTGCCATTCGGCGTGCGCGGATAGCGCACGTAGCGCCCCGGCTTCAGGGCACCACCGAGGCGGCCGCCGAGAATGTACGGGAGTCGGTCGAGGGAGTGATCGCCCGCCGCGAGCTGCCCGCACCACACCACGAGCGTATGATCCAGCAACGTGCCACCGTCGGCTTCGGGAATCTGGTCGAGAAGGCGCAGGAATTTTGCGTAGAGCCCGGCGATGTACAGGTGGTAATTCTTCACGATCCGCATTGCCTCGGGATTGTCCTTCAGCGTCGCGTTCTGGCCGTTGGTCTGGTGGATCATGTCGTGGAAGTCGGTGGTGCCGGCAACGGGGCGATAGCCGAAGACTTCGTTGTTCGGAACGGTGGGATACAGCGTCACCACGCGCGTGAGGTCGCACGCAAGCGCGGTCTGGGCGAGCCGCATCATCACGTCGACGTTGTATTCGTACTGCCTTCCGCCGCTGCCATCGGTCACGTTGCGATCCGGCTCGCGGCACGACGCGCTCGAGCCCAGCGCGAGCCGACTGGAGAGGTCTCCCATTGCCGCGGCGTGAGCAGCCAGGCGATCCCGATCGAGCCGGCCGAGCTTGCCTCCTACCGCGGCAAAGTTCTTCCGCGCGTACTCGAGCACGGCTTGGCGCTCGGCAATGCGTTTGGCGGCGTCGGCGCGCTGGGCCGGCGTGGTGCCCCGCGGCCCGTTCGGAAACAGGCGGTCGTAGACGGCTGCCGGATTGCCCGGCAACGGAATGGGCGCGCCCGCTGCAGAGTAGAGCGGGTGCGATTCGCCACCGGCGTCGCTGGCCCACTCGTTGGCGTAGAGCTCGAGCGACGGCAAGCTGGTGACCGGAGTCGGGGCGTTGATCGCCTGCGCGATGAGCTGATCGATCGAGGCGCCGCCGGCCAGCGTACTCGACTGGCGGCTGTTGGCCACGAGAGAGTGGGTCTCCCCTCCGATGTGCGCGTTCGCGGCGCCCGTGGGATCGACGCTGTTGGAAACCATGTCGAGGCCGTCCAGAAAGAGCAGACGATTTTTCATGCCCTCGAGCGGAGCGTGCAGCTCGCCCAGCGAGTGCTCGTTCGTGGACCAAGGCGCGGTCAAGGCCGATGCGTCGGGAGCGTTCGGTGCCGACGGCGCCCAGAGTGGCTGCAGCGTGCCCTGCTCCGTGTAGAAAAAGACGATGCGTTTGGGGATCACGGGCGCCTCGGCGCGCGCGACCGAACGGCCGATGGCCGACGGCAACAGCGATCCCGCACCCGCCGCGCCCAGCATCCGCAGCACGTCACGACGACCTAGGTTCATTGGCTCTCCTTCACTTTTGCACCGTGCGCATCCGGAACGCATCGCTCTTGGTGAACGCCACCGCGAGCTCCTGCATTTTCGAGCCACTCGCCACGAACGCGTCGACGACCGGTTTGACCTGCGCTTCTTCGAGCCCATCGGCATCGACCCCGAGCGCGTACCGCATCCACTGCGACGCCACGCAGGTCTGCACGGTGGGGCTGGTGGCGAGGCGCTGGCCGAGCTCCACGGCGC